>NZ_PYHU01000002.1:0-153573 GCF_003989595.1 Alteromonas sp. KS69
AATATTCACGATCTCACCCTGACCGAGCAGCCAATACATTTTTGGCTGTTCGTGATAGCGAGAGCTGGGAGTTATTAAAAGGACGATTTTATGAGGCAGGCCTAGAATGGTTAAAGAAAAATAAAGATCAACCTCTTACATTCTCTCAGAAAGAAAATATCTATCTTACGTTATGTAGTTTAGGGCAAGACAACAATATTGAAAAGAATAAGCTCCATTTATTACCAATCGCAAAACTGATAATCGCGCGGACTGAAGAAGGCTACTATGAAAAAGCTAGGCCTTGGTTTAATAGTTCTGAAGGTAAAGAGGTTTATAGTCAATTACTACCTGTAGAAAGCATTCCGATTAGACAACAATACTCCCTATACAGATGTGCATTTGAACTAAATGAACCGGAACGCGGGATGCTATTCCTTGATGCGCTTTACAGTTATTTAAATCAAATAGAAAAACCTACATTGGACGAATTGACTTTATTTCAGGCCATAGCAAATAGGCTCGGTGAATCTTATCGTGACATTGATAAAGAAGAGAAGGAAAGATCGTTAATTCAAAAAAGCATGGCCATTGGTGAGCAAATTTCAGAAAGATTTGGTGAACATTTTGAAAGCGTCATTGAAACTGGAATATCCTCTTTAAGGATAGGGGAGGCATTAATTAAGAAAGATAAGTATATTGAAGCTCTGCCTTATCTTACTGAAAGTCTGAAAATTAATAGAAACATGTTAGATCATCCGACTTTAGGTCGGGCGGCAATCGATGGAAATATAGATGCTGGACTGGCCCTATCTAAAGTGTTTTTTAGCCTAGGAAAAACGGAGGATGCCTTAAAAGGTTTAAAACAATGTCTGAAGCTAGCAAAATCGCGTATTTCAGATTTAAATCCCGATAGTGATATTATGCGCACTGCTTCTGATTGTTGCGTCAGCTTAGCAAAATTTTACGATACATTAAACAATGAAAAAGAAGCGCTAACTTACTATCACGAAGCTCGATCCATACAAGAAAAAGCGATTGAACTATTTGGATTAAGTAAAGATCGAATCAAAGATGTCTCACTATCTACATATCGAACTGGGTTGACTTTAGCCAAAATTGGCGAAAATAGACTCGCTGTTACTGAGCTGAAATTGAGTTTGCAACAGCGCAAAACGTATTATAACGAGTTTGGAAAAAGTCTAGAAAGTTTATATGGTTTGTATATTATTTATTGGGATTTATGTCGTTTTGATCTCACTAATTCAAAGGTTCATTTAGAAGAAGCTAAAATTGTGCTAAAGCAGATAAAAAACAATTATGACTCACCAGAATACGAACTTATGGTGAAAGAATTAGTAAAAATGGAAGAAGCTATAAATGACGATAAGTCTATTACATAAAATTATTATGGTGGTTAAAACTAGTTGTTTAATTGAATTATCTGTTGAACTCAAGACAGAAGTAGCTAGTCAATAATCTGAACGTCAGCTCCTTGTCTATTGATGCCTGTCAGGCGGCGAAGTACGTAAAGCGGAAGTTGGCGCTTTGATTACTTGATAAAGTCAATGCACGAATATCTGCCATTGCTGACCAAAGTATTTTCATAGTTTTGAGTTAGGTGCCAGTCTTGGTATACAGTTGTAGCGACCTTCCCCCTATATTCAGGAAAACGACCCAATCGCGCGTTTTTGTCCTAAACATAATTAGCCCCAGTTATACGCAAGCTTTGTATTCTTTGACTTTCAGTAAACTCGGAACGATGGCACTATGGATAAAGACAAGCACACGCTCGGGAGAAAAACGCGCGATTTGTGCACTATTGAATTGTTATACACCTAAGGATGGATCCGTGAGTCAGCCAAATCTAGAAGACAAATTAAAAGCCTTTGATTCGAGTAAACTTATAAAGTGGCTTTCTTGGATATTGACTGCTGCTTCAATGGCTATCGCTATAGTTTTTTTGTTATATTTCACTAATTTTTCTGGCGGGCTAAGTAATAAAAACGATGTGTGGGGAGCCTTCGGTGATTTTGTAGGAGGGACTCTCAATCCGATTTTGAGCTTTTTGGCTTTAATTGCCTTACTTCTAACAATCATTCTTCAAAGCCGCGAGCTAGAAGCTACAAAAGAAGAGTTAAAACGTTCTGCTTCTGCTCATGAAAAGCAAGTTAACTATATCTCTGGCCAACAACAAAGAGACGATCTAATCCGCTTGGTTACAAAACTTACGGACAGAATCAATAATAACTACAATTCAAACTTACTCGATAACGCCATGTCCATACATGCTGCATTAATTGGCAGTGATAGCCCTATGGATAATGATGATTTATATAACTTGATCGACGAGATGCGTGATAAAGAGTCTAAAACATATAAAATAGTTAAATATTTAGAAGCTGACTTATATACGCTATTTGAAGTTCTGGAAAAATATGAATCAGTATCAAACGAAGTAAGCGACATACCATCTCCTTACAAAGCTTTTTATTTAAAAGAGTATCAAGAGTTGATAACTAGATTTGTTTCTTATGGTTGGTTTAACAATGAATTAAACGGCCTTTACAGCAATTAGGTGTACAACAAGTCACTTGAAAGGACAAATAACAGTTGGTTTTGCTCCTTCGTCGCTTATTTTAACAAACAATTATTTGCTTCTTAGTGAGGCGTTGACCGTCTGCTCCTTGTCTCAAGGAGTGCCTGACGCTGTTTGGCTGAAACGTACGTAACCCCGTCAGTTACGTTTTTTAAAAGCCAAGATCTACTTATCGTGCATTGTTGCCATTTGAAGCGTGCAAAACGAAACTCAAATTCAGCTAAATAAATCGCCGTATTCAAACAGGCTGGCTCCTTCGTACTTTAAAATCAATAATTCGGAATATTACCTTTGTCATTGAAAAAGGTGTGACCACACTATGTTGGTGAGCCATCGTCAATAGCGATTACCGATAATAATGTTCGCCTATAAAATTGTAGTAGGCCAAAGACTGAGGATAGCTACGGCCTTCGCTTGACTTTGCTATGTCTATGTAGAGCCAGACCCTGTGTGCTGACTCACGAGGAAAAAATATTCTGGGTCTTCAGCTTTGAGTTGATCAATATAGGCGTCGCGATCGAGCGTTGCGCCCTGCGTTATGGCCCATTCGACAAAACCTTCTGGAGCGTCTTGTAAATTGGTAATCAGTGCGCCCTTGATGTTTCTAATATCGAACGGGGCGATAACATTGGCAAAGGAAGCGCCATCTAAGTTTGCGCCTTCAAAGCTCACGCCTTTTAGCATAGCCCCAGCAAAGTTGGCTTGTATCAGTTGCGTCTTGGTGAAGGTAGTATCAAGAGAATAAGTCTCTGAGAAGTTCGCCGAAAAGAAAATGGCACGAGAGAAGTCCGCCCTTGGGATACGTGCATTTCGAAATCGCGTATGCGTGCCTCGTGCTTCAATGAACTGAGCACTTTGCAGTTGCGCGCTATCAAAAATAGCATAATCAAGTTGTGCTTCGTTGAGATTGCTTTGGTCCATCTGGGCTTGTCTAATATCTGCGCGACGCAAGTTAGCACGGCGCAGGTCGGCGCTATCAAACATGCTAAGTTGACCAATGCCTCCCACGCCTTCAAAAATAATACGGGACTTTGATATCGCGACGAGGAGTTGACCTCTCTCTGGGCTAAGATACTCATCTTCCAAAAAACTGTTGATATCGACACTGTCAGTGAAGAAATTATCACTATCGAAACGAGACAACGATAGCAGTTCGGAGACGCTGGAAGCATAGTTTCTTTCTCCGTAATTGGTTAACGCTCGGTAAGGTTTTAATGATTGTGAGATAGCGATGATGCGGGATTCTGTAATATCGTTAATTGCATATACGGCAGGTTTATGACCTCTCTTAAAATCATCAGGCTTGTCGACGTTTTCTCTTTCTTTGTCGGCAAGCTGGGTCTCGATGGTGTTCATAATGGCACTTAATTCGATATTAAGTGATGAGCGCCGTTGCGCTTCTGAAAGTTCATTTTGGATTATGATTAGAGCGTTTTGATTTTCGAGTTTGATATTGGCTTCATATGCCAACACCAGCGTTATGATGCCAACCAAGCCGATGCCCACACTAGAGGCACTAGTAAAAGGGAACAATCGCCACAAAAGGGAAATGATGGTGGCGCGTCTTCGCGGATCGTCTTTTCCCCACCGACTTCGATTTACAAAGTTCATGATGCATGAAATGAAACGATGCTCTTGTTCAAGTAGTTGTGCTTCTAATGCAATAACGTCCAAGGTTTCTTTATTAATGGTTGTCTTAGTAGCCTTGTCTGAAACGGTCTCTGAATATAAGGTTGTCTCTGAGGTCACATGCGAGACTTTGTCCGAGGTAGATTCTAAGGATTTTCCTGAGCTTCTCTTTGGTGCCATGAGAGTTTTCCATTGTGCATGATTATAACTCTAGAACAAGGATAAGTCAGGTCGCGCGATTTGAACATCTTTTTTAACATGGCGCATTGAAAGGAGCGGCTGCCGCGTTTAGCAATTTAAGTGTATTTCTATTAATCACATGCCATGTCCACTTCCCCTTTAATGGTCTTCATGGTCTTCATGGTCTTCATGGTCTTCTACACCGTCATTATCAAAGTCTCTCAACAAGCAACCTGAATCGACCAGACTTTACTAGACAGATTTTCGTTTGAATTCTTCTAGCTTTTCATAAGTTAGTGGCCGCAGTGTTTTGATGCGTAATTCCAGACCAAACCTGAAATCTAATAGTGCTTATTTGCATTATTACAGGAGTATATTGCCGCAATAGTGTAAATATCCATTATTACAGTAACGTAAAAAGTCTTTATGAGTTGTAGTTTGCAGAGTTAGTTTCGATTTATGGTGGCTTACATTTGATCTGACGCTTTCATTTGTCGGATTAGACATCATCTGACTTGCGGCTTCAGACAAACAGCGGACATCCAGCTATAAGCCATGTCTAGTTTCAAAAACAATCTTTCCACTTAATTTATCTATGGCTTTGACAATACAGTCTTTGCTACAGACAACCCCAATGATATTGCTAAATTTTATGTCAAACACTTCAACGGAATGCACTTTCTGCTTTTCAAAAAGTTCATCGCTTACACATACATCTTCGCTAGTCAACGTAAGTAGTGAGTTATCGCGATGATAACTTTTCACCGATAAAATTAGCCTTCTCGAACCGGTAAAAATCTTGGCAAGAAAATTAAGATTACCTTCCTGTTTAATTTTGGCTGGTAGGCTAGTGATGGGATTATCCATAAAGGAGTATATATGTTCACTGGCATTTAATAGCATCATGTCATTTAACTGCGAAATTACGCTTTCGTGTGAACATTCGAATCCTTTCGTTTCACCTTCGAAACTACTATGAGATACATATGCTAGCCACGGAGTTAAGGGCATAAAGTAGAACAGTGATTCAAAATGATCATCTATATATTTTTTTTGCTGTAATGGGTGAAAAATTCTCGATATATCTTCTTGATTAAAAAACTCCTTTATTACGGGCTTGTCAGAGGTAAGAAAGGGGATTTGAGTGCAGTTAATAATTATCCCAGATTTTCTATGAATTGGGTTTAGTGCCTCAGTCTTAGCTAAATACAAAATCTGCTGTTTTGATATTTCATCATAAATATTTCTGTTCCTATTCCCTCCTTCAAACATGTCTGCATACAATGCCACTCTGTCCCATGATTTTTGGTGGGCTTTAAGGACTTTCTCGGTTCTTAAAAATTGAGTAACTACAAAAAGTGAGAATATCGAAAGAATCTCATTTGAAAACTCTCCATTAAGTAGTTTTGTAATCCCTTTACTGTAAAAGCTTTCTATTTTGGCAAGATGTTCTTCGACTAGTGGCTTATCAGGATCATCAGATTTTAAGTTATAAAATCTAGTTTTAGTAAATATATTGTTGCTTAGCCCTTTCATTTTCCAAGCTCTGTCAAGAGCAGAAGTGTTTACGTATACACCAGCTTCATATTTTTTGTTTTTTACAGCGGAAGAGCTGTCTACGAAGTGTTTTAGGTAGCACCTCGGCACGATGTGCTGATCACGTTTTTTTGCCATACTCTTTATCCATTAGAGGCAATGCTTGTAAGAAGATGTACTCTTTTTAAAAGGCTATTTGGCAAACCCTGCCAACCCTGAAAGCTCTTTTAGCTTTCGATCAAAGTTAGAAGAGAATTTATCTTCCTGCTCCACCCAAAGGTCATGATAATCCTTGTGAAGTGTTGAGTGTCGGTTGGGTTCACCCCATTGCTCTACAATCCACTTGATGTCAGTTTTTGTGAGATCTAGTTTGTTATATCCAGTGTTCTGGTAGTTAAACGGGAGAGAGTTTAATTTCCCGCCCGGTGTATGCTCAATGACATTATAACCGGGCATTTTTAAACGTTTACTGTAAGGGATACTAAATGATTCAATGACGGCTAACCGATAAATTAGTTCTAGTTCGTGGGCGTAGTCTTGCTTTGACTTCCTTTTACTACGTATCGTAGCTCTAAGAGCAATCTTTGCCTCGCGAAAAGCGCCCGGCAAGGGTAGGTTATCTAGAGCTATTGTAAGGCGCTTGTCTGGATCATCATGATGCTTTTTAATGGTGTCAGCCCAGAACTCTCCAATACCATTATGAATGGCATTGCGACTTTCTGTAGCAAACTGATGCGCTTTATTCCATACTTCTTCATCTGTTTGCATTTCTAGCCATGACTTTCGCATTGGATGTATTTCCTTGATAGTGTCTACATATTATTTATACGGATAAAAGAAGTAATATCAAGTTATTAAGCCAACCATAATCCCGCATTTCACTTAGCTAATTCTGCCTTTTTTACCAGCTTTGCATACCCCAAATTTGTCGGAAGCGAATCCGCATTGCTTTACCACCCAAAGACCGCTTTACGTACACAGTTGCCCTTGAACTCTCTCAAGGTCAAACACAGACAACGGCATAGAGCAGCCTAGTATCTTGGTCAATTTATCTCTCCAAGAGTGCAAGACTGAACCCTGAATATCTATTGAAACCTGCGTTGATTTTGTATATGTTTAAATTATTGCCCCCATTCGAACTTACCTTCTTACAGGCGGTGGAATACTGCTGTCTGGCGTTCAATTTAATGTCGCGCTGGACTTGTTGAGGTCAGTTTAGCTTTAAGCTAGAATTCACCTAAGATCTTTCTGGAATCGTTCTTCAAAGCCCAATAAATTGGTTACTTCTAATTTAGTTTTGAACTGGAACCCACAGAACACTTGCCATAAAAAAAGAGCCCTACCTTAGTAGAGCTCTCTGCAAACATCTACTAATGCACCCATATAGCGCTAGAATAGGTAGACGTTTGTATTTCAAGGTTCCCTAAATCAGCTTTGCGCACTTTCAAATTTCCGTAATCTTGACCTTGCCGACTTGCAAACGCAGGACCGCGCCACCTTACAAAGCCATCGGTTCCAAAGCTAACAAGATGGCTATAAATGTTAAGTGAGAAATCGGCTGTATTATGGCTAACGCCAATAAGATTCTGGTTTTGTTCAGTAGTTACGTCAGCTTGAATATTCGTTATATCTGCAGGTATGCTCGCACGCAAGCTCTCGGTAAGCGCCTCACCAGAAAAGTCATAAACAATCAGCTCATCATCATGATTCGTACACGCTAATTCCGGCTGCTCATCTGAGTCTGCATTAATAGTAATTAGCTGATCGCATATACCGTCCACCGACGCGGCTTGTGATAGTCCTGCATCGGTTATCTTTAATACTTCCATGCCAGACTCGTTAGTTGTCAACGCTACAAATGCACTTCCGTTTGAAATAAAGGGAGCGAGGTGCGTGACATGACCGATATTATAGTTAGCAATAATCAATTGGTTTTGAATATCAAAAATATTCAGTTCAGTCCCAATCATTACTAATGCGTCAGTGAAGCCATCGAAATTCATGTCTAAGGCTTCAATTATGCCAATATTGCTATTACTACTTGATTCATACTGCCAGTGAACCTCACCATTATGTAGCTGGATAGCGGCGAAGCTTCCATCGTAATAATTGGTTGTCGATGTAAACAAATCACCTGCACCATCATTGTTAAAGTCGGTTGCTATAGAGTTAGTGCCTGCGCCCCAGTTCTCTGAAACAGTATCACTTAGTTCTATATTTCCCTCTTTATCCAACATGATATAACGTGACGAGCCATAGCCACTTTCAGTTGAAGAAATAAAGAATATTGCACGCTCATCATTGTCGATGACATTTGCCCAACCAGCTGACGAAAAGCTATCTAACTGTACTTCTGCTGTATTTTCTTTGATAGTAATTGTGCTGCCATTCAGTTCTGCGGTGATAAGTTCATCAGCGCCAGTAGTCGAAACACCGGTTCCCCACAACACCTCTGTTGAACCATCATTATCTATATCACCCACTGTAATTGATGTTACACCATGGTCTTGTGAACTCACTCGCCATAGCTCACTCAAATTACCATCGATCATTGTGTAGGCAGTAACGTCTCCCCATTGGCAATCGCCGACAAGGAGGACAGATTGTCCAGACAAAACTGCATCATTGATATCGCATGTGTTGAAGTTATCAAAATTATCCAGCTGCACTTTGGTAATCGCTGAGTACACCTCAATATAGCCCCAATAATCAGCACCCACGATTTCACTCACACCATCCCCGTCAAAGTCAGGAACCGCAATATGCGCATCGCCGAAACCATTACTTTTGACCCACTGGTTTTCACCAGTTGCTAAGTCATAAACGAAACCACTATTAGCGACAAGCTCCAGTGCTGAATCATCATCAACATTGGCGACAGCGATTTCTTTTGCATTACCAACATTAAAACTAAATAGCGTAGTTTCTGGTGAATCTAAGGCAATAACATTGGCCGTGGTATCATCGCTATAATTTTCAGCAGCAACGAGATAAATAAGCTCTTCGATACCATCGCCATCGATATCTGTAAGGATAGCGCTCTTAATTTCCAAATCACTTTCGATCAGACTTTCAGCCATTTTATTTGTGTCGGTAATTACCGATACGCCATATTCTGTCACAACGAGAATATCGTCTTTATCATCGCTATTCACATCGCTAATCAATACCTGACGAAGTAATCCGTCGGTTGGGAGCATATATGGATATAACCACGTTTGCTGGTAGCGCCCATTAATCAATGAAAGTGTGAATACATTGGAATTAGAGTCTGTAGACACTAACTCGTTGTTACCGTCCCCGGTTATATCTGCTACATGCATAGCATTATTTTGACTAGGTACTAGCAATCCAGAGCGAGCAAGAGTGATATCTCTGTCTGATAAAACGGCAACATCACGCTCAATATAGGTTTGTGGATCTGAACTGTTATCAGAAAAAGTAAATGTAAAATACTGCACTGGAAATAGTTGTTCATTAGGGACTTGCCAGCTAATTACACCATTATCAGATAACGTTACTCCATCAGGTCCAGCTATTAAACCCGCTCCAGTTGAAGACTCTCCAGTATCTGGATCGTTAATTAGCACACTAAATTCTACGTAATCGCCGGCTTGGATTTCGTCGGGCAGATTGTCGATAACAACCTCTGCAGGACTGTCTTGAAGTTCAATCTCTAGTGGCCATGACTCCACAACGTTAACACCGTCTGACACCACGGCTGATACTTGTAACTTATCGCCAAAAACGGCCACATTGGGAGGTAAGGTGGCTTCTGTATAATCGTCTAAAAGCACCTCATTCAAATACCATCGGTAGCTAATAGTCAGTTCTTCGTTAGTATTATCTGGATCATAATATTCGGTAGGTTCGACCATAATAGTTGAGGTTGTGTACACCTCGTCCCACCAAGGGTCTAGCAAATACGGCGTGCCAACATATGGGGGTAGCGAGAGTTCATCTATCGGTAATAGTGTTTTGTCGTTGTTTCCATACAGTAACTCGTAAACGTCATTGTAATAAACACCCATATCGAAGACTTCATCGCCATCAGTATCAACCACAAATTTGACTGGTCCCTGTTCGAAAATAAATGCGGCTTTATTCGCGCCCTCCATAAAAAATGTAGTCTCATACAGATAAGGAGGATATTCGCCATTAACATCTAGTAAAATGCTAACTTTTCCCACATCACCAATATAAATATCACCTTCCATTGAAACAGCATTCGAGTAGTAGCTATAGGTCTCATTCGACGTTGTATCGATTTTGTAGCTTTTGTCGCCTATTCTCGCGGTAATGTAGTTTTCAAAAGTATCGCTATAGCCAGTTTCATAATCGGTTCCAGTATTTTTATAAGATGCGTAACCAGATAACGTCGTAATAACGTCATCATACGCCCACTGGAGATCGCCAAAATACGTTACGAAATGGAAGTTATCTTCACTTAATGACAATATATCAAGCGCTGCACGACCATTTAGGGTCACATCGTCATAATAATATTGGCAATTTGAGTATGTCAGCGAAAGCTTAGCTGTTTCATTGCTCTCTATCTTACCAAGATACCTTACCGTTCCTCTTTCACCACACTGGTAGGTAGCATCTACATTTCCGTTAGCATCTATTGCATCAGAAAAGTCTTCTTCCCCTATACTGGGAATGACCAACTGAGATTCGCCAAATAATAGGGAATAAGCTTCTTCGGCTATGGAAGGAGTCATTTCTGGGCTTACGTTACTACCGGCATAGTCTTCGTTAGCGATAGAAACCGCAGCACTTTGCAACTCACTAGAAGTGTAGTTAGATGCATCTTGAATTTTTTCTATGGAAGTAATAGGTGCTGGCAGCGGAGTTGGCGCAACTGAAGGGTTGGAATCTGAACCACCTCCACCACCGCAGGCAGTAATTGCTAGTAAGCTTGAAGCAAGCACAGAAATACAGACAAGTTTATTCACTTTTTATCGTCCTTGATTTTTATTTTTCGGGGGTAAAAATACCCTAGTGATATTATTTGAACAATAAAAATATGCTTAAAAACTTCGAAATGGGGTAAATTTAATGTAAAAAGCGGCCATTTGGCCGCTTTGAGTATTGACTTTAATTGTTCGTATTAAAACTTATATTGCAAACTCACACGCGCATTAAGCGGCTCGCCGGTGGCAATGTTGTTATCGTTGTGTGCTGACGGGAAATAGTCTTCGTCGAATAGGTTTTCCACGTTTAGCTGAAGTTTCACGTCTTCGCTGTAATCGTAATACACTGCAGCGTCTACGCGAACAAAGTCAGGTAGTTCAACGGTATTATTTAAAGAGGCATACTGCTCAGATTGATAAATCACGCCTAATGCAACACGCCACTTATCGTTAACTTCATACTGGTTCCATAACGTCAGCATGTGTTCTGGTAGCTGTGCTAAGTCGCGATTTGCCAGTGCGCCATCTACAATGCGGCCCATTTCTTCGCCATCAAGGTTGCTATACCCAGCATTTATTACCCAACGCTCTGAAAGCTTGCCCACCACCTGCACTTCAAAACCTTTGGTTTCGGTGCCGGTTAAAATAGACGCTTCTGGATTGTTAGGATCCTGCGCTGTGCCATTTTCACGTTCAACTTCAAATGCCGCCGCGGTTACGCTAAGTGAGTCAGAGAAATTCCACTTTACGCCAATTTCTTTGTTTTCAAATTCTTCAGCTTCCAGCGCTTGGCTTGTAAGCGACAGGGAAAGGAATTGATCACCTGAACGAGGTAAAAACGATTTGCTGTAACTGGCGTAAATCGAAACTGATTCTGCTGGCTTGTAAATTAGGCCTGCACGAGGAGACACTTGTGAATCAGAGCTTGAAAGAAAACCACTGTTGCCATCGTCGGCACCGTTAGCTACTTCAATACTGTCTACCACATCGATATCAAAATTATCGTAGCGAAGACCGGCAACCACAATCCAATTCTCGTTAAGCTTAATTTCATCTTGCACGAAAGCTGAGGTAAAGGTGACGTCTGACGCACGGTCTCTTACTGGGTCTGTCAGCGTCATTGAAGGAATAACCAATGGGTCGCTAAACACAAAGGATACTTGGTCGTCTTGGCTGTCTGCAAAAAATGCATCACGACGAGCATTTTCTGTATCTTGGCTGCCGTACTCCATTCCTGTTAGTAAGGTATGGTTGATATCACCTGTTGCAAACTGCCCGATAAGGTTTAATTGAACCAACGCATTCTCACGAGTTGTGGTATCGCGATAACCGTCTAACGTAACCGTACCTGCATCAGCGTCAAAATTAACGGGGTACAAGTTTTGATAAGCTTTGTCATAGTCAGCAAACTGAACGGTACCGTTCAAGTTCCAATTCTGCGATAGTGCATGATCAACTCGAACACGGGCAATATGTGCTTCAAGGGTAGTATTGTTGAAATCTGGATCACCAAAGTAGGTGTCGTCATAGCCTTCTAGCGGAGCACCATCTAATGAAGGGATACCTCTATCGACTAAACGGTCATCGTTCACGTATTCGTAAGATGCAACCACCGTGGTGTCGTCGTTAGCCATCCATGTATAGGTGGGGTTAATGGCGTAACGTTCACCATCTTTAAAATCACGATGATTATCAATACTGTCAAACACACCATTAAAACGAAAAGCATTGTTCGCATCTATGGCTTTATTGGTATCTACACTAATAGAACCCGCACCAAAGGTATCAATACCTGCTGACAATGTGGTGAAATCTTCTGCACTACTGGCTACTTTAGTCACACGGTTAACCACGCCACCGCCACCACCACGGCCAAATAAAAGCGCGTTCGCGCCACGCAATATTTCAACGCGCTCTAAATTATATAGCGGGCGAAAGTACTGAACGTCGTCACGAAGACCATCAACAAAGAAATCCGCAGTGGTGTTCTGACCACGAATAGTCACCTGATCGCGATGATCTTCACCCAAGCCAATGCTCACACCTGGGGTGTATTGCATAACATCAGCAATGCTAAACAATGCTTGTTCTGAAATTTGTTCTGCGCTTACAACAGATACTGACTGCGGCACGTTAACTAATAGTGTAGGGGTTTTAACCGCTGTGGCGACTTGTTGACCAAAGAATGCGCCGCGTACAGTAATACGCTCAACACTTTCTTCTGACTCAGTTATATTTTCTTGAGCCAAAACAGATGTGCCATAAAGTGCTAATAGAACAGCAGTAGAAATAGTTGCTTTACCAAGTTTCAAGCAAGTCTCCTCGAGTGATAATCCAAACAGTATTGAAAATGATAGATATTCTTATTTAGAACGGATTCTAGTCAGATTTATTGGTAATTAAAAGGTGTATTAATAAAAATTAAACTTTTGTTATAAATGCCTCCGTCAGCTTAACGAGACAGTTTATTGAAACCGACCTTTCGAATGGGCTCAGTACCTTCAATGGAATTTACGTCAAGATGACAAGTTTGCTATTAAGGCATAAAGTAAACCTTCTTCTAGCTATGCTTAATCAGAGTATTAATACCATCATGTTGCATTACCTCGACTATACCCCCGAGTTGGCCCCCCATTTCGACCGCATAAATAGAGAGTGGATAACCAAAATGTTCCATTTAGAGAGTATTGATGAGGCTGTTATTGGTTACCCGCAGCGCAACATTATCGATGAAGGTGGATACATTTGGTTTGCTGAACATCCCGACTTTGGCATTGTAGGTACATGCGCATTAATGAAAAAAGGAGAAGGAGTATTCGAACTTACTAAGATGGGAGTGGTCAGTGAAGCCAGAGGATTAAAAGTAGGGGAAGGCTTGTTACAGCATGTGTTGAATCACGCCCCTGCCATTGCTTTTAATACACTATTTCTTTTAACCAATAAGAAGTGCGAAGCCGCCATTCATCTTTACGAAAAAAATGGCTTTGTTCATTGTGAAGAAATCATGCAAAAATTTGGTTGTGCTTATGAACGCTGCGACGTGGCAATGTATTATAAAGGTACTGTCACCAACTGATGGGTGAGTAAAAAGACGCTCAATCAATATGCTATGGCGACGATTTATACTAATGATGCTTTCAAACAGCCCCACGCCCTCTGCAAGACTTTGCATGAGATGTGGTACACTTCTCCCGTTTTAATTTCATAGGATTACAGAATTCATGTCGTGGATGCGAAAAGCCCTTTTGTCGCTATTTCATTATCCTGTTAAGTTGCTGGTTAAAGCCCACAGCATTCCCGTAAACGTAGAAACTGAGCTTGGCATTGATAAGTCGAAGCCCATCGTTTACTTGCTTCCAGCAAACTCGGTAACCGATCAATTAGCGCTTAGAATGTCAACAGAAGCACTAGGCCTACCGAGCCCGACTGATACGCTTACGTTGGCGGGCAGAGAATACCCTTCTACATTGTTTTTGCGTAAAACCCAGCCGATATTTCGTTCACAAGCAGACGATACGGGTATTGAAGATGTATTTACTGACTTGTTTCATTTGCACAGAGATCATCATCAATTAGATCTTCAAGTGGTTCCGGTATTTGTAACCTGGGGCCGAGCGCCTGGCCGAGGAACGCCAGGGTTAGCCGATCTTATTGCCGACAATGCAGCGCCAAGTTGGCTAAGAAAACTCTTTATCGTGATGTTCTTGGGCCGCGATAATTTTATTAATTACTCAAAAGCGGTATCGGCTCGCGCCATGTCAAATCAACATGGCAGTGATAAAAGCATTGCACACAAGTTAGTGCGTGTAGCGAGTACTCACTTTCAGCGTAAACGCCAAAGTATGACCGGCCCTACCTTGTTAGAGCGCCAAGAGCTGAACAACAGCGTACTAGGTTCTGATGCCGTGCGCCGTGCTATGGCTGAAGAATCTCGCAGTAAAAAAATTACCCATGACGCATCTAAAGACAGAGCGCAATCATACGTTACCGAAATAGCCGCAGATTACCGCGAAGGACTTATACGTTTTGGCGATCGACTGCTTACTCGTATTTGGAACAAAATTTACAATGGTATAAGTGTTGGCCACTCCGAACGTATTCGAGAGCTTGCCGCAAACGGCCATGAGATTGTTTACGTGCCTTGTCACCGCAGCCATATGGATTACCTTTTGCTGACCTACGTGATTTATCATGAAGGTATGGTAACCCCTCACATTGCCGCCGGTATTAACCTAAACTTCTGGCCGGTGGGTAAGATTTTCCGCCGTGGTGGTGCCTTTTTCTTACGCCGAAGCTTTGCTGGTAATAAGCTATATACCGCCGTGTTCCGCGAATATTTAGAGTTACTTTTCAATAAAGGCTATTCAGTTAAGTATTACCCTGAAGGTGGCCGCAGCCGCACTGGTCGTCTTATTCCGCCCAAAACAGGCATGCTAGCCATGACCATTCAGGCCATGTTGAAGGGTGTGAATAGGCCTGTTAGCTTGGTACCTGTCTATATTGGCTACGAAAACGTGATGGAAGTGAAAAGCTATCTGAATGAGCTTAAGGGTACTAAGAAGCAAAAAGAATCGAACTGGCAAGTGTTCTCGGCTATTCGCAAGCTTAGAAACTACGGTCATGGTTATGTAAACTTTGGTGAGCCTATTCAGCTGAATCAATTTTTGGAAACCCATGTGCCAAATTGGCGTGACTGCCGTGATGCTGAGCCAGAGAAAAAGCCGGCATGGTTAACGCCAGCGGTAAACGAGCTGGCTAACAATGTGATGACCAGAATTAATCGCGCAGCAGCGGTTAATGGTATGGCGCTAACGTCACTGTGTTTACTGTCATCGAAAACACAAACCATGAGTGAGTCTGAGCTTAAACAAGCGATGGGCGACTTTATTAGTTTGTTCAAGAATGTGCCTTTCAGTGCCGATGCCACCATACCTGATGCTAGTGCGAAGGAATTGTTTGACGATACCTTGAAGCTTGGCAAGTTTGAGGTTGAAGAAGACGACTATGGTCGGTTAATTAGCCCCAAACCTAAGTCAGCGGTTTATCTCACCTACTATCGCAACAATATTTTGCACTTATTTGCATTGCCGGGCTTAATTATGGCCTGTGTATTTGCTCATAAAGGCACAAGTAAAGCGACAGTATTTCAGTTAATTGCTGCGTTATACCCACTACTTCAACGCGAGTTATTTTTACACTTGTCTCAAGACGAAGCCCTTACTCATACCGATGCGCTTATTGATGCATTAGTCGACCAAGGTCTTCTGCGAGTCAAAGAAGGTGATTTACTTCCACCTGATGCTCAGCAAAAGCAATTTCATTCAGCCTGGCTATTGAGCCGCTGCATGCAAGAAACCTTGCAGCGTTACGCGGTAGTACTGACTATTTTGGATAAAGAAAAAGTGATTAGTCGCGGGGCACTCGAACGCACTAGTCGCCAAGTGGCAGAACGTTTATCTACCCTTTATGGGTTAAGCTCCCCAGAGTTTTACGATAAGAACGTACTGTCTAGCTTTATTAGTGCGTTAAAAGATAACCATTGGTTAGATTCTACTGAAAATGGAAGCCTGAAATACTCTGAAGAGTGTGAAGCGCTTCGCGAAGACGTGATGGCACTAGTATGGCCTGAAATGACCCAGCATCTTGAGAATGTGGTATTGCATAACTAGTTTACTTCGTCGATTGGAATGCAGCTAGCTAATCGATAATCGGCTGCACACTGAAGAGACTGCTATCGATGACAAAAAAAAGCCGAAACGTTACATCGTTTCGGCTTTTTTATTGATTTGGAATACGCTTTACCTCGCCCCAAGGTAAGCCATGCTTAACTTGAAGCGAGGTAAAGCGAAAACGGTTTGCTCTTTACTTAGATGGTTGTGACAAGAAGAACTTATAGGCAGGATCTTCTGTGACTTCATCTACTTTGTAGCCAAGTTCAATAACATGCTCATTGAAAGCCTCTCGGCTTTCAGGGGCAATATCAAACCCAACCAACACTAAACCTTCTGCCGCACCGTGGTTGCGGTAATGAAACAAGGTAATGTTCCAAGATTCACCCAAGGTATTTAAGAAGGTTAGCAATGCGCCAGGGCGCTCTGGGAATTCAAAACTGAATACTTGCTCGTTTAGAATGGCCGGTGGTCTTCCCCCTACCATGTGACGAACGTGCAGTTTGGCTAATTCGTTATTGGTTAAATTAAAGCACTGATAGCCTTTATCTTCTAAGTCGCTTTGCAGGCTTAAGAATTCTTGCTGGCCGCCTTTTAATTTAACCCCTACAAAAATATGGGCTTCGTCGTCATTAGCATAACGATAGTTAAATTCAGTAATCGCCTTTGCGCCAACACATTCACAGAACTGCTTAAATGCCCCTTTGCGCTCAGGAATTTTCACTGCGAATACGGCTTCTTTTTGCTCGCCCAGTTCACAGCGTTCAGACACATAACGCAAAGTATGAAAGTTAATATTCGCGCCGCATAAAATGCCGCCTAGCTTCTTGCCGGTAAGGTCGTGCTGCTTGGCATACTTTCGAATGGCCGCCACAGACAAGGCTCCTGCAGGCTCAGCAATAACACGAGTGTCATCAAAAATATCTTTAATGGCACCGCATATTTCATCGTTGGTTACCGTCATGGTTTCATCAACTAGGCGATTACACAGCCTAAAGGTTTCTTGCCCCATGACCTTAACGGCAACGCCATCGGCAAAAATGCCTACGTTATCAAGTGCAGCAGGTGCACCTTCTTTTTGCGCCAAGGCAAAACAGGCAGACTCTTCTGATTCAACGGCAACAATTTTAATCTCTGGCTTTAATTGCTTTAAGTAAACCGCAATACCGGCCGCTAAACCGCCACCGCCTACCGCAACAAACAAAATATCAAGGTTAGGATTTTGCTCTAGCAATTCCCGTGCGACGGTTCCTTGACCCGCAATAACATCAGGGTCATCGAAAGGCGGTACAAAGGTGTAACCATGTTCTGCACAAAGCGCTTTCGCGTGACCACTGGCTTGATCGAAACTAGTGCCATGAAGGACAACATTTACATGGTCGCCGCCAAAACGACGTACTGCATCAACTTTGATGTCTGGGGTAGTTTCAGGCATCACAATGGTGGCCTGAATGCCCTTGCGCCTAGCGCTGTACGCCAAACCTTGTGCGTGATTACCCGCTGAAGCACCGATAACACCGGCACTAAGCTGTGCTTCGCTTAACGAACTTATACGGTTGTAAGCGCCACGTAACTTAAATGACTTTACCGGCTGCTGATCTTCACGTTTTAAGAATATTTCATTGCCTAATTCGGCAGACAACAACGACATGTAAGAAAGCTCACTGCTTACGGCTACGTCGTAAACAGGGGCTAATAGAATTTTCTTTAAATAGTCGTGATCGCTAACGGTCATAGATTTTCCAGTTTCGATACATCACGTACTGCGCCTTTATCCGCACTGGTGGCCAATGCAGCAAAGGTTTTCAATGATGTTGATACTTCGCGAACGCGATCTTTCGGACGCCAAGGCTTATCGCTGGCTTTCATTGTCGCGCGGCGCTCTGCGAGTTCTTCATCGCTAATAGCGATGTTGATACTGCGATTTGGAATATCAATTTCAATCTTGTCGCCGTGCTCAACTAAACCAATACCACCGCCACTGGCAGCTTCTGGCGAGCAGTGACCAATCGATAGACCACTAGTACCGCCCGAGAAACGACCATCGGTAACTAACGCACACGATTTACCTAAGCCTTTCGACTTCAAGTATGAAGTGGGGTAAAGCATTTCTTGCATACCCGGTCCGCCACGTGGGCCTTCGTAACGAATAAAGACCACATCGCCCGCTATCACATCGTCAGCCAGAATACCGGCAACGGCATCATCTTGGCTTTCGTAAATGCGTGCAGTACCAGTGAACTTCAAGATAGAGTCATCAACACCAGCGGTTTTAACAATACAGCCATCTTCGGCCACATTACCGTATAACACGGCTAGGCCACCTTCTTGGCTAAAGGCATTTTCAACTGAGCGAATACAACCGTTTTCACGGTCGCTATCTGCTTCATCCCAACGACAGCTTTGGCTGAATGCTTGGGTAGTACGAATGCCGGCAGGGCCTGCACGGAAAAATTTAATCGCGTCGGTATTGTCTGGGTTGGTGATATCCCAGTCTGCAATGACTTCTGTAAGTGACTTACCTAATACATGGTTTGCATCACCATGCAGTAAGCCACCTTTGTTTAATTCATTTAAAATACCTAATACGCCACCTGCACGGTGTACGTCTTCCATATGGTATTTCGGGGTAGACGGTGCCACTTTACAAAGGTGGGGAACCTTACGTGACAGTCTATCGATGTCGTTCATAGTGAAAGGTATTTCACCTTCCATTGCTGCTGCTAACAAATGCAAAATGGTGTTAGTTGAACCACCCATGGCAATGTCTAAGCTCATGGCGTTTTCAAAGGCATTGAAGTTAGCAATATTACGTGGCAAGACGCTTTCGTCATCGTCGCCATAGTAACGTTTACACAGCTCTACGATTTGCGAACCTGCTTTTTTAAACAAACCTTCACGGTCAGCGTGGGTGGCTAGCATTGAACCGTTACCCGGAAGCGATAAACCGAGTGCTTCCGTTAAGCAGTTCATTGAATTTGCAGTAAACATACCTGAGCATGAGCCACAGGTAGGACATGCAGAACGTTCGATTTCGTCGGTATCAGAGTCACTCACTTTATCGTCGGCAGCGGCTACCATGGCATCCACTAAGTCGAGTTTGATGATTTGATCAGAAAGCTTGGTTTTACCCGCTTCCATCGGACCGCCTGATACAAACACAACAGGTACGTTTAAGCGCAATGACGCCATTAACATTCCTGGCGTAATTTTGTCGCAGTTTGAAATACATACAATGGCGTCGGCGCAGTGCGCGTTCACCATGTACTCTACTGCATCAGCAATAATTTCACGGGAAGGTAAGCTGTAAAGCATGCCACTGTGGCCCATAGCAATACCATCATCTACCGCGATAGTATTAAATTCTTTTGCTACACCACCGGCGGCTTCAACGCTTCGTGCCACTAATTGACCCATGTCTTTTAGATGCACATGCCCCGGCACAAACTGCGTGAAAGAGTTAGCAATAGCAATAATAGGTTTACCGAAATCAGAATCCTTCATTCCCGTTGCACGCCATAGAGCGCGTGCGCCGGCCATATTTCTACCTTGCGTAGTCGTTGCAGATCGTAACTTGGGCATAAAATCCTTCCCGTTTAATAAATAGCTAAATTAATTACTTGTAAACCGGTGTTAACCAGTTCCATTTGTCTTCAGTAGTACCGTTGAAAAGACCGAAGAACATATCTTGCACTTCTTTGGTGATTGGGCCACGGCCGCCCGCACCTACTTCAATTCCATCTACACTGCGTACTGGCGTCACTTCTGCCGCTGTACCACACATGAAGACTTCATCAGCTAGATACATAGCTTCACGAGGAATATTTTCTTCGCGAACTTCGTAGCCTTTGTCTCTAAGTAGCGTGATACACGTATCACGAGTAATGCCTGGAAGAATAGCGGCAGTTTTTGGTGTGGTAACCACAATGCCGTCGCGAATAACGAAAATATTTTCGCCCGCACCTTCACTGATGAAGCCGTTTGTATCAAGGGCAATACCTTCTCCGTAGCCATGACGACGGGCTTCCATCGAAATCAGCTGTGAAGATAAGTAGTTACCACCGGCTTTTGCACCAGTCGGCATGGTATTAGCTGCTAAGCGGTTCCAAGAAGAAATCCCCGCATCTACACCATTTTTAAGGGCTTCTTCACCTAAGTAAGCGCCCCACTCAAATGCAGCAATGGCAACTTCAGCTTCTGTACCAAACGGCACTTGAAGTCCCATACCAATATCACCGTAGAACGCGATTGGGCGAATGTACGCTGATTTCAATTTGTTCTCACGAATGATATCAAGGGTAGCTTGGTTAATTTGATCTAGCGTGTATGGAATGGTCATACGATAGATTTTCGCTGAATCGAACAAGCGACGGTTGTGATCGTTTAAACGAAAAACACAAGTGCCTTGATCCGGCGTGTTATATGCGCGCACACCTTCAAATACAGACGAACCATAATGAATAGCATGCGTCATTACGTGAACAGTAGCGTCTTTCCAATGTTTCAATTCGCCATTAAACCAAATATGTTCGGCAGGTTGCTTAGCCATGAGTAATCCTTCAAAAATTGAGCGTAAAGCCCGAACCGCGTTTTGCGGAAATATTAATACCGAGACGAATGATACATGACAGTGCGCGAGCGCCCAATACGCTGGATGCAATACGCGACGCGCGGACACATAAATTTACGCATCTGTGCTTTATCACTGACATTGAAACACTGTCGTTTGTCGTGAAAACAAAGGACATCTAATAAATACAATGAGCTTATGCCATTGAATTTTAAGATTTAATTGACGAGCAACACCCAGTTCCTTGGATGAATGCTAAAATGAATGGTTGTACGATAGGGCTATGGCTTTTCACCCCAATTAAACGTGAATTGGCCGTTACACGATTAATATGCGCAAAGAAATAGCATGAAACCGTTGCCGAAATCAAGTATTTTGCGGTTCAAACGCTGTTTTCGTCAGATAAAAAAGGGTATCGCAATACAATGGTAGACTGGTTTCACTGGTTAAATTTAGCAGGGGTAGCGGTGTGTGCTATTTCTGGCACCCTGATGGCGTACCAAAAAAGGATGGACGGGTTTGGCGTTATTGTATTGGCAAGTGCCACTGCTATAGGAGGTGGAACACTGCGCGACATGATGCTGGACGTTCCCGTATTTTGGATTGCCGATAACGATTACCTGTACACCACACTGATTGCTGCCTTCATCCCTATTATTTGGTTACGATTAAGCCCACGCTTTCCTTATCATTATTTGCTTATTGCTGATGCGTTTGGGTTAGCGTTATTTAACGTGGTAGGCATAGAAAAAGCATTAGCTAACGATACTGGCATTGCAGTGGCGATTGCCATGGGCACCATTACAGGGGTATTTGGTGGTTTGTTACGTGATGTTATATGTCGAGAAGTACCATTAGTCTTAGGCGGGGAACTCTACGCAACGACCTGTATTGTGGGGGGAATGGCCTACGGTCTCGCCATGTATCTGGGCTTTGAGGCCCAGTGGTGCGGTGCAGTTGCCCTTGCAACCACAGTATTAATGCGGCTAGGCGCTTTGCGCTGGCACTGGGAAATGCCGGTCTTCTATAACGAAAATTAGTCCTTCTTCTTGCCCTAAGTACAGTTTCAGCTTTTATCATGCTCACTTAAAGTACGCCTCTTAGGGGACTTCCTTCAAGAGCGACAAAGTATGAGCATGGCAGTAGTTAAAACCTTTGCGGGGCAGGGCGTGGCAGCCCCCGAGGTATCAGTAGAAATTCACTTGGCCAATGGTTTACCAGCGTTCCAGTTGGTAGGTATGGCAGAAACCAGTGTAAAAGAAGCCCGAGAGCGGGTGCGCAGTGCGCTCATAAACAGCGGTTTCGATTTTCCCGCTAAACGTATAACCGTAAATTTAGCCCCCGCTGATATTCCTAAGTATGGTGGGCGTTTCGACTTACCCATTGCAGTAGGTATTTTGGTGGCATCAGGGTATCTCCCTGACACTAGCGTACTCAACATCGCCTTTGTGGGCGAACTCGGGTTAAACGGTGAAATTAAGCCAGTAAGTGGCCTAGTTCCTGTTTTAATTGCAGCAGCCGACGATGACACCCCCCTTGTTTTTCCGGGGGTTAACGATGTAGAAGCCTCGTTAGTATCCTACGCCACTCGTTACCCAGCGTTTGATCTTTTATCGGTTTACGAACACCTAGCGAATAATAAAAAACTCAATAAAGGTCAGCCCTTTAGCTCGTGTTCTTCCTCTACTAGTAGTATGGGTTGGGATGATATTATTGGCCAAACACAAGCCAAGCGTGCATTAACCATTGCCGCAGCGGGTAGCCATAACCTGTTGATGGTAGGCCCTCAAGGCACGGGTAAAAGTTTACTAGCCAGTAGGTTACTTGCCCTATTACCCCCCATGACTGAACAGGAAGCTCTGGAAGTAGCCTCCATTCATTCGGTAAAAGGGGAAAATTTAAATGTAGAGCGGTTTTTAAAGCGCCACATGCGCAGCCCACATCATACTAGCTCTGCTGTAGCGCTTACCGGCGGCGGGTCGCAGCCTGTACCTGGCGAAATATCGTTAGCCCATAACGGGGTATTATTTTTAGATGAATTACCCGAATTTGGCCGCCGCGCATTAGATGTACTTAGAGAGCCATTAGAAACCGGTGATGTGCATATATCGCGGGCGATGGCGAGCGCTACCTATCCTGCCAATTTTCAATTAATAGCGGCCATGAACCCTAGTCCTACTGGCGATATTGACGACAACCGCTTAACTCCACAACAGCAGCTAAGTTATTTAAATCGCTTGTCGGGCCCCTTATTAGACAGAATAGACATACAAGTAGAGGTACCCAGGCTTGCCAGTTACGATTTATCGCCACCGGTAAATTCTGAATCTGATTCCATGTTAGAAGCCAGGGATAACGTATTACGGGCAAGAGAAGTGCAACTTCATAGGCAAGGGAAGCCCAATGCACAGCTTGCCGCGGGGGAGCTTGCTGATTTATGCCAGCTAACCGATAGCGATTTACGCTTTTTACAAGCAGCTGCTAAGCAATTAAATTTGTCGATGCGGGTATTCCACCGTACCCTTAAGGTAGCGAGGACACTGGCAGATTTGTCAGAACAGCCTACGGTTACTCGCGCCCATTTAGCCGAAGCGCTAGGTTACCGCGCATTGGATACCTTAATTAAGCAGCTAAGTAGTCAGTAGCCCATTAGGTGATACTCAACAGCAAGTAGCATGAAAGCTTAATGCTTTTAGCTTTTAATCCAGCTTAAATGTCTAAACAACTCATCATTAATTAGATAAGGGAGCCATTTCCAATTGTAAAAACGCGTTGATAAGTGGTTCGTTTTGCTTATCTTGCAAGCAACATAGCCCTAGTCCATAGGGCTCGATATCATCTACTGGAATTTGGGTTACCAAGCTAGCCATACTGGAATGATCAAGCACCACTTTAGGTACAAAACCCACACCGCATTCTAACGCCACCATGCTGACAATGGCTTCATTACCCCCTACCGAAGCATACACATTTGGCCTAATACCATGCTCTGCAAACCAGTGGTAAGCAATGCGCCTGGTAGGCCCATGCTCTGGCATGATCACCTGATGCTTAGTCCAATCTACCTGCGTCAACTGGGTTAACCGCCAATCTCGCGGCGCAATCAGCACCAAAGGCACATTGTCTAAAGGGGAAAAATGTAAGTCTGTAGGCAAGTCAGGCGTATAAATAGCTATCGATAAGTCACATTCTTTCTGCTTTACCTTATCTATCGCTAGTGCAGGGTCGCCGGTAATTAAGCGAATATCCACACCAGGATGCTGTGCCCTAAACTGACGCAATATAGCAGGCAAATGACTTTGACTGGCCGTTACAGAACAAAACAAGCTTATCTCACCTTGCAACGAATTACTGTCTTCTCGCAAGTCTACCTTCAATTGTTGCCAGTCTTTTAAAGACTGGGTAGAGAATGAAAGCAGTTTATGACCACTATGAGTAAGCGCCACTTTACGGTTGTCGCGTTTAAACAAGGTACAACCCAATTCATCCTCTAGCCTTTGTATAACGCGGCTTAGCGTAGAAGGCGACACATACATGGCTTGCGCGGTATCGCCAAAATGTAGGCTGGTGGCAAGATGCGTAAACAATTGAAGGCTACGAAAATCCATAGTGTTTCACTTATTGCAATATTATCTTGCAAATATATCATTTTCCAAAACAAAAGAAATCCCTTAATCTGCGTAGCAAGTCGTCATAGACGAGGTCGTCAACGCCACGGTTGGTTGTTGATAATGACGAAAATGAATGTTGTTCGGAATTTTTATGGCTAATTATTTCAATACCCTATCGCTACGCCAGCAGCTAGATCAGCTTGGCCGCTGCCGCTTCATGGCACGCGAAGAATTCGCTGACGGTTGTCAGTTCTTAAAAGGCAAGAAGATTGTCATTGTAGGCTGCGGTGCTCAAGGTCTTAACCAAGGCTTGAACATGCGTGACTCTGGGTTAGATGTTTCTTATGCGCTGCGTCAAGCAGCCATTGAAGAGCAGCGTGACTCTTACAAACGTGCTACTAGCAATGGTTTCACTGTTGGCACTTATCAGGAACTAATTCCTAGTGCTGACTTGGTGTACAACCTAACGCCTGATAAGCAGCATGCAAGCGTTGTAGAAGCGGTAATGCCGTTAATGCAAAAAGGCGCAACACTTGGATACTCACACGGCTTCAACATTGTTGAAGAAGGCCAACAAATCCGTAGCGATATTACGGTGGTTATGTGTGCACCTAAGTGCCCAGGTACAGAAGTACGTGAAGAATATAAGCGCGGTTTCGGTGTACCAACTCTGATTGCCGTTCACCCTGAGAACGACCCTGAAAACAAGGGTTGGGATACTGCTAAAGCATTAGCAAGTGCAACAGGTGGCGATCGTGCAGGTGTACTTGAGTCTTCGTTCGTAGCTGAAGTTAAATCTGACCTTATGGGTGAGCAAACCATTCTATGTGGTATGCAACAAGTTGCTGCGGTACTTGCCTTTGAGAAAATGACCGCTGACGGTATTGACGCAGCGTATGCTGGTGCACTTATTCAGTTCGGCCTAGAAGCTGTCACTGAAGCACTTAAAATTGGTGGCGTAACCAACATGATGGACCGCCTATCAAACCCAGCAAAAGTGAAAGCGTACGATTTGTCAGAGCAACTTACTGACTTGCTTCGCCCACTATTTGAAAAGCATCAAGACGACATCATTAGCGGTGAGTTCTCTCGCACTATGATGGAAGATTGGGCAAACGGCGATGCTAACCTACTTAGATGGCGCGAAGAAACCGGTGAAACTGGTTTTGAAAACGCACCTGTCTACGAAGGTGAAATCAGCGAGCAAGAATTCTTTGACCACGGCATCCTTTTAGTTGCCATGATCAAGTGCGGTGTAGAAGTAGCCTTCGACGTAATGGTTGAAGCGGGTATCTTACCTGAGTCTGCGTACTACGAATCACTACATGAAACACCACTTATCTCTAATACCATCGCGCGTAAGCGTTTGTATGAAATGAACGTGGTAATTTCAGACACAGCAGAATATGGAAACTACTTGTTTGCGAATGCAGCAATTCCAATTTTGCGTGAGAAATTTATGCCTACTATCGATACTTCAGTTATTGGTAAGGGATTGTCAGAAACCTCTAATCAGGTTGAAAACAAGCGCCTTGTTGATATTAACGAAGCTATTCGCACTCACGGTGTTGAGCAAGTAGGTAAGACCCTGCGTGGCTACATGACTGACATGAAAGCCATCATCGGTTAGGACAGTTTCTGTCGTTAGGTGCTTTATATAAGCCCTCTTGCCCGACCAATTTGGTCGGGCTTTTTTATGCCTGCTTGTTTTTACCTATTCCCCGCATTCGCGAACCCGCTCTGCATATCTCACCGCAAAATAAGCCAATACGAAGAAGACAAAAAAGCCAATGCCTATGGGGTATAGATTACCGTCTAAAAAGCTATCTACGAACAGCGCAATGGGCACAGAAAACAGGCTTGAGAGAGAACCGATTATAGCAGCACCAAGCCCTGCCATATCCCCTAATGGCTGCATAGCAAGTGCGTTTAAGTTACCGAATAAAATACCCACAAAAAAGAAACCAACGAACATGGTAACAACGGTAAGCACAAGTGGCGGTAACCCGTCATAAGCGAGTAATAACCCAAGATAGACAACAGCAAACCCGTTAACCCCTTTAAGGGCAAAGCGACACAAGCGTCGCATGCCGAATTTCATTACCATGGTGCCGTTGAAATAAGATGCTAAACCAATCGAAAATGCCAGCACTGCGAATATATAAGGAAACATATCGCCCACACCGTAATACACCTGAAAAATGGTTTGTGAGGCACTCAAATACGCCAGAAACGAACCAAAAATACCCGCCATTGCGAAGGTGTAACCCATTACCGTTGCATGAGTAAGGATAAATTTTGATGACAAGTAAAACTGCTTAAACGAAAACGGCCTGCGTTTATGCCGCGGCAAAGTCTCGCCTTGACGACTGAAAAACCATGTACCCGCTAAGGTTGCCACTATCAAAAATAGGGTGAATATATGAAACCACCCAAAAAAAGCCATTACTGCTTGGCCCACCATAGGCGCTATCATAGGCACAAGGATGAACACCATCATAATAAATGACATCACCCGTGCCATTGCATCACCCACGTACAAATCGCGAATAATCGCCATAGCGGCAATACGCGGTCCTGAGACACCAAAGGCTTGTATCACACGACCCACCAGCATGGTCTCTAAATTAGTGGCCGACATACACACAAAAGTGCCAATCGCAAAAATAAACAGCCCGATCAAAATGGTAAGCCTTCTACCACGACTATCTGCAAATGGACCGAAGAACATCTGCCCAAAGGCCATTCCCATAAAGAAAACAGTCACAATAAGATGGGTATGGTGCGGCTCGTCTACGTTTAGCGTCTCACCTATTTGCAGTAGTGCAGGCAGCATAGCGTCAATGCTTAACGCCACCAGCGATGTCATGGTAGCCATCAGTGCTACAAATTCAATTAACCCTAAAGGGGGCTTTCCTTGAGGCTGGCCAGCATTAGGCGCGGTCTCGCTTGAATGGGACATAATTTCTCTATTTAACGAAGAAGGGGGTATAAGTTGTGTTGCTCAGGGTGATGATTGCCACGTTAGTGCATCATAATTGCACGCTGAATGGGCAGAAGTGTAACGTAAAGATGAACAAAAAGCCGCCAGTTTCACGCTATTTGGTCGTGGAACTTGGCGGCTCTGGCTTTTTTAAGCGTACAGTGTGAAAAAAGGTTTATTCTTTTTTCAAATACTTATCTAAGAATGCATCCATTTCAGCAAAGAAGCGATGACGATTACCCTGTATAGACAAGTAATGGTCGCCCGATTCTAGTTCGACATATTTAAATGTTTTATCTAAATCTTCTAGTTCGTCAGCCATGTAACGGCTTTGCAGTGGTCTAACGATGCGATCTTCTTCGCCATGAACCAATAAAATAGGCGTTTTTATCCCTTCTGCATTGTAATAAGGAGACCGCGATTCCAAGTCGTCAAAGTCATCACCAATTTGGTCTTTCACCAAGTCTGAATTTACAAACCGTCTGGCGTGTATAACGATATGCTTTAACGAACTCACACCGGCAAAGCTGACTGCACATTGAAACAATTCAGGGGTTTTCACCGCTGCCATTAACGCAGCATAGCCACCATAGCTCGCGCCAACAATACACATATTGTCTTTAGTGGCATAGCCTTGCTCAACCATCCAGTTTGCTGCATCGGTAATGTCATCTTGCATCGACAATCCCCAGCTTTTCATCTGGCTTTGCGCAAAGTCGAAGCCGTAACCCTGAGAACCTCTAAAGTTAGGGCGAAGTACCGCGTAGCCCTTATTGGTAAAGTACGATGTCCAGTAATCGAAACCACTAAAATCTCGCGCACCTGGCCCACCGTGTGGATGAATAATCGTGGGAAACGGCCCATCACCTTTAGGTAAGGTTAAGTAGGCTTCAATTTCCATATCATCACGAGCAGTGTAAGTTATGAGGTTATGCTCGGTTAACATGCCCTCTTCAATTTTAGGGTATTGCTGAAACAAATAGTCCAGAGAACCTTTCTCGCGGTTACCAATAAAGTAAGCACCTGGCATAGTGTCTGACTCGGAGTAAACAATATAGTTGTTTTCATCACGACTGAAACTAACTAACGTATTGCTGTAGTCGGCTAACGCCTGATCTAGCCCATTCTGAAGCGCCACGTAGCGCTCATCCCAGTAATGTCTTCCAAGGTGACGAATACCAATAGCATCGTTGGTAACAGGAGAGTAGATTAGACTACCATCTACGTCATAACCTTCATCTGAGAAAATTTCTGTATGCTCATTGGTCTCAAGGTTAAGCGTAAACAAGGCTTTGTAGTCTCCCTTGTAACCGCGATAATAAAGAATGTTGGGATCAAGACCAAACCCGAGAGGCATTTCACCTTTTTCACTCATGGCATTGTAACTAAACAGGGTACGCCAACTATCATCTTCTTTAAGTAATACGTGGCGCTCACCGCTGTCATAATCTAGCGTGATGCCAACGCGAACATTATGCTGTCGATCAACTACCCAGTCTCTGATACTGCGCTTCCCACGCTCCAATCTTGTAGTGCTGCCAGTATAGACATTCACTTTAAATACAGAGGGAAGGGCGAAAACTTCTACATCGATGGCCATTAAGATGTGTTCAGGGTCATCAGGTAGCCAATCAATCACATTGTCTTGAAATTGGGGGACACGATTAGGGTCTGCCGCTCTTCGTTTCAGTCTTCGCCAATCTAAAAGGTGTTTAGGTTTTTCGCCTTGCGCATCGAAGTTCATAGCGAGTAGACGAGTATCATAAACCCGTGTGTTACCGCGACGACTTTCATAACGAGCACTAACAACTATTCGCTCATCGTTAACCCACCGGTACCAATTAATCTTAACTTTTTCATTATCGGAATGAAGAAGATAGTGAATTTTACCTGTAGTAAGGTCAAAGGTTGCTAACACCGATAGTTCGTCAGGTTCATTAACGTTTTTCACAAACGCAATTTTATCGCCTTTGGGCGACAGCGCAGGAGTTCGGTAAGCGGGTAGGGCACTAAATACGGTGTAAGGAAGAGGCGGTGAAACAGTTTCTGCTGGCTCGGCGGTATTTTCGTCACTTAGTGCACAAGCGCTGACTAAGCTGAATAAAAATAGAACCACTAAAGAGGTAACTGAGTGAATACACGAGAACAAACGACAGCGCATATATTTTCCTTTGCTTATTAATAAACCCTTATCGAACTATTCATCCTGTGATTAGCTCGAAGACCACTATACAACATTTTATAATTTAAAAAGAAAGTTCAATTGTAATAATTGGTTACATTCAGACAAAACACTACACTAAAAAGTGCTTAACATTAACCTGTACTTTAGTTGTGCTTTTTTACTCAATACACAGTATACAAAGGGGTATGGTATTATCGGCATTGTCGATGCTGTGTTGCTTATCTCGTATCATATTAGCGCCCCCTTTTTCGTAAAGGCTGAAACCGCGCCGTCTCTTTTTTTTGCTACAAGGAATCGCATTTTTCAATGCCACTGTGCTTTATATCTTCTTTAAAAACGCTGCTAACGGGTATTAAAGCCCGGCGCAACCAAGGGTACGCTCTTCGATTTTTATCGCTGTGCCTATTGGTAATTTTTATCGCCTCTGCTCATGCAGTTACCTATAAAATCAATGGGGTAAAGCAAGACAAGCTTAAAGATAATATTCGCCTGCACTTGAACAATTTAGATGTAGAAACTGAGCTATTGAATGACCCATTCTGGCAAGATGAAGTTATCGCTACAGTAGCCACCGCTGTGCAGCCCTTTGGCTATTACAATAGCAATGCAACGGTAGAAGTCACTAAGGACGATGAGGTCGTTGTAACCGTTTCACTTAGCGACCCTCTTCTTGTATCAAAGGTCACTCGAGAAATTATTGGTGTAGGCCGAGAAGATAGCGACTTTAGAAGCCGTTTTAATGCGTTTTCACTTAAAGAAGGAGATGTACTTGATCAGCCCGTTTACGAGTCGTTTAAGTCATCGATGTTCAATTATGCCCTATCTCATGGTTACTTTGATTTCTATTGGCAGGCCACGCGGTTAGATTTAGTTAGAGAAGAAAAAGAAGCTAATATTCTGCTCATAGCCCAAAGTGGCTCTCGTTATAACTTTGGTAAATTGAAATTTATTGGGGAAGACAAAGCAAAAGCGATTATTAAACGACTAACTCCGTTTGAAGAAGGTGAGCCTTATTCTTCAGCAAAATTGTCTGACTTCAACCGTTCGTTAAATCAATCAGGGTATTTCAACCGTGTTATTGCACGGCCTGTAGTAAGTGACGCTGAGGGACTAAATGTCCCTATTGAAGTTTCGCTAGCACATCGCCCCCGAGATGCGTTTGATGTCTCTATTGGTGCTGCTACCGATACAGGCCCTCGAGTCACTTTAGGCTGGGAGCGCCCATGGGTAAATGATCGCGGTCATTCGATTTCCTCCGATATTTTTATCTCTCAACCTGAGCAATCGGTTACGGCAGACTATCGCATTCCAATGCAGAACATCACTAAAGATTACGTTAGCTTTGAAGCCGGCTATCAATTTATTGAATACAGCAATACCTCGATTGAAAGTGAAACTTTATCACTTGCGGCTCACCGTTATTTTCAAGAAGATCATTCGCCTTGGCAACACGATGGCTCTATTACCTATTTACGAGAAACCTACGATCAAGGTGACACTGACGACACCACAACGTCACTGATACTACCGGGCTACTCTATTACCTATATCACCAAAGATAACGACCTTAATATTAACAACGGCAATTATTTTCAGTTTTTGACTCAAGTAGGGCGAGATAATCTTGGCTCTGACATCAATATCGTAAAATCTGTAATGGAAGGCATGGTCATTCGTACCTTTTCCGACGTACATCGGTTTTCTATTCGAGGCGAACTTGGTGCAATTAAAACCAATGACTTTTCGCAAGTTCCCACATCACTGCGATTTTATGCTGGTGGTGACCAAAGCATTCGCGGCTTTGACTACCGAGAAATATCTCCTACTGAAGACGTTATCGACCCTGAAACGGGTGAAACAGTAAACGATGCTATTGGTGGAAAATACTTAGCCACTGCCAGTGTGGAATATGCTTACCGCATTGCGCAAAATTGGCGTATTGCGGCCTTTACTGATGCGGGTACGGCAACCAATGATTTAGATACCACATTAACTTACAGCGTGGGTTCCGGCTTTCACTGGCTGTCTCCTATAGGCCCAGTTCGCGTGTACGTAGCTCGTGGATTTGCACCAGATGAAAAGACATGGCAGCTGCATCTTCTGCTGGGGCCTGAGTTATGAGAAAGCGCACAATTTCAACTATCCTACTAACACCAGTGCTTATCGTGGTGTTTGTTTACGGTTTATTAATAAGCCCATTGGGTGGGCCTACCATTCGCCTTGTTGCCAATAACCTAGTGAGTGGACTAAGTATTGAAAGCATTGAGGGCGGCCTGGCTGACAATCTCACTATTACAAAAGTTGAGTGGGAAAATGCGCAGTGGCGAGTAAAAACGGATTATGCGTACCTTGATGTCACGTGGCGCTGTATTTTTGAACCTAGAGTCTGCGTAAATGAAGTTAACGCCAACGATATTGTTGTTGAGCAGTTAAGCGCTGCGCCTGAAACTGAATCAACCGAAGAAACTGGAAGTTTTACGCTGCCTTTACCTGTAGAGGTAAACCAAGCCCAAGTTGAGCGCTTTACACTAAAAATGCCGGGGCAGACGGTTGAACTAGGGAAGTTAAACTTAGATGATTTCTTAGGTAACGAGACGCTGGCGATATCGTCGTTATCACTTGAAGATTTGGCCGTAACACTCCACCAAACAGAAGCGTCCACTCAAGCTACAGCCTCTTCGACTAACGCGAACAAGGATGATGCTGCTTCTGAAAGTAACACTGACAATAGTGCCACGAACAAATCACTGCCAAAGTCCTATTCGCTATCGTACACCGCCCCAGAACTGCCGACGATTTCATCGCCTATTCCAATAAGTATTGATGAGTTTTCATTGACCAATGGCACATTAAATCAAGGCGATTCAGCCCAAACCTTATCGGTATTTGCCTTTGAGGATTTTGAATTTGCGAATGCCAGTGTGTCCTTGACCAATTTGAATGTGGAACACCCTCAAGGAACACTCAATGGCGACATTGCCATCACCCTAGATGGTGCCTATCCGTTGTCAGTTTCACTGAACGGTAGCGGTATGATAAGCGACAACCAACAGCAAGTAGACTTTCAAGCATCAGGGTCGTTAGCAGCGCTTGAAGCTGACCTTAAAACTGAAGGGGCGATGAATGCAAAAGTGAATTTGTCAGCCGATGTACTTAGCGACAACCTGCCCATTTCATTTAGCGCAACATGGAAAGAACAACCCCTACCCACTATGGAATCCGGCACCTTGCACGATGGCGCGCTAACCCTTAATGGCACCATGGGTGACTACCTATTAGATGGCAGCGCAGCAGCCACTTTGCCAGATGTAGGCAAGGTGCCTGTGGCGCTAAATGTGGTGCTAAAAAAACACAATATCTTCGTGAACGAAGCCAAAATTGAAGCTTTAGAAGGCAGCATTAGTAATACCGGCACCTTGTATTTAGATGAGGCTATGTCTTGGGAAGGAAACACCACCTTTACCAATGTCTCAGGGGTTCAGTTTTCCAAGTTCGCGCCAGAGCAATTAGAGGGCGGTTTTACCAGTGTGATGCAGTACACAGAAAAAGGCCCCCAAGTCAGTATTCGGAAATTAGATCTTAAAGGCATCTTGCAAAACAAACCCTTCTCGGTGGCAGGATCTTTTGTGTACTCAGGTCCAAGCGATTTATTGGTTGCCTCTTTAGCCGTTGAACAAGCCGAAAACAAAATTAATGTGGTCGGGCAACTACTTAATAAACGTTACGTTAATGCTGATATCGGCCTTGATGTAGCTACCATTGCCGACCTTTACCCTGAAGTAGCTGGGGCGATATCTGGCAATATAAAAGCTACAGGCCCGTGGACTAACCCCGTTGCCAAAGGCGCAATTAATTTTTCAAATCTTGCGGTGTCGCCTTCACTTTCAAATGCGGCAGCCCAACAAGGCGAATTCAACGGCAAGCTTGTCATTGACGGCTCATACACAAACCATAAGGCCGACCTAGATGTAATCTTACCGGAGCATAGTGTTGCCCTAAGCGTTGCAGGAAAATGGCAAGACAACACTTGGTCAGGCCAGGTAGAGCAAAGCAAACTGAAGCTGGCAAACATGCAATGGGCGCTTTCTTCTCCTTTTACTCTAAATCTTGGCACCGCCCCCTTTAGCGCAAGCGTGGGCGAACACTGCTGGCACTCTAGGGAAGAAGGCGAGCTTTGCATCACCAGCTTGAACTACCAAGAGAATAAAGCGAAATGGAATGTATGGGCCAAAGCATTACCTGTAGGGTTATGGGCCCACGAACTTGCGCCGGATATGGTTGCGGCAGCCGCACCGGCAACCTTGTCGGTGAAAAGCCAAGGGCAATATTCTCAAGCCGATCCTATCGATGCCACTTTTACGGCCTCTTTATCGCCTGCCACATGGCAGTTAGGAAAAGAGCGACCATTAGCAATAACGATTAATTCTGTGGAAACAACCGGTACTTTTAAGCAAGGAGAACTTAAGTCCCAGTCGCTTATTGCCAGTGAAGACTTAGGCAATGCGACCCTAAATGTAAATACGTCTCCCTTTGAAACCCGCAAACCTATAAGCGGTAATCTTGAGGTTGTTAATATAGACGTAGCCCCGCTTAAACCACTGTCTCCTGCCATTCGTACACTTACGGGTGTTATGAATGGAAATATCACCTTGGCGGGGTTTGTAGATTCGCCCGAACTATCCGGAAAACTACAAATAGAAAACGGCGCCATTGATATTCAGGACACACCGGTATCATTAGAAAACTGGAGCCAATCAATTACGTTAAACGGCCAACAAGCCAACTTTGACGGCACATTTTTGCTGGGCGGTGGTAAAGGGGCGCTAAACGGCGATCTAGATTGGTCTGATGTACCAAGCGCGAACATTAATTTGAAAGGTGACAAATTTGAGGTGCGCCAACCAAACATGCGTTTACGGGTATCGCCAGATTTAAAAGTAGCGGCTACTGCTGACAAGGTTGATGTAACAGGCAGTGTAAATATACCTTGGGCGCGTATTGAAGTTGAGTCACTGCCTAAAAGCGCGGTGTCACCGTCTAAAGACGTCCATCTTCGCGGCGAACCCCCAAAGGAAGAGCCCCTTGATATCGTACATGCGTCTATGATGGTCAATATCGACAAGGCTAAAACCGGTGAAGTGCAGTTGGAAGCATTTGGGTTAACCGCGAGCTTACACGGTGGTGTAAAAGTGAATAACCAACCCGCCTTGGTCGGCTTTGGTGATTTGCAAATACTTAACGGTCGTTATAGCGCCTATGGGCAGCAACTTGTCATTCAAACGGGTGAAGTGCAGTTTAATGGTCCTATCGATCAACCTATGCTGCTGATTGAAGCCATTCGCGACCCAGATAAAACTGACGACGATGTAATTGCCGGTATTAGGATAGACGGGGCAGCCGATTCTCCCAGCATTAATTTATTCTCTGAACCCGCCATGGATCAGCAAAACGTACTCTCGTACCTACTTACAGGGTCGGGGCCTGACGCTGAAAGCGAAGATCCTAACTACGCTGCATTACTGGTAGGTTTTGGGCTTTCAAATACTAAAACCCTTACCGGTCAAGTAGGCAATGCCTTGGGTATTGATGATTTCAGCTTAAGTACTAACGAGAACAAACTGTCAGTAACCGGCCAGATTAATGACAGATTAACGGCTGAATATAATGTGGATGTAGGATTGAGTAATAATGATTCCAGCAGCACATTGCGTCGCAGGCAAGACCCACCCGATTTAGCATTGCGATACCGCTTGTTGCCTCGTTTATTTTTAGAAGCAGTACAAACCACCATTGAAGATCAGTCTGAATTCGCCTTAGATTTATACTATGAATTCTTCTTAGGTGAAGAAAAAGATGATGATGAAGGTGATAGTGAAGGGGACGGAGACGATGCAAACGATGCAAGTAGCGATACCAGTAACGGTGAAGTTGCTACCCCAAAAGCCGCGAATAGCGATACATTAGATAACTAATATTGACGAGGTCGGCAGGCCCAATATTACTCGTCAATAGAGTGCGCCACGCTTCAACTGAATAAGAATATGGCTATCGTTATTGATGATCTTTGTGGGTTGGCATCCATTCAATAGGCTTTCACGAAAGGCTAGTCACCATCACTCATATCATTTAATGCCGTTAATTTTTTTTCAAATTGCTTTTGCCTGCGATGGGCCCAAACGTACCACACCGCCATTATGCCAACGGTGACCGCCGTTACCAACAGCATTACCCCATACTCCCTTTCTTCAGCCGCCTTAGCCAAGGTGAAGATGGTATTAAACGCAATAACAATAGGCACGGCTATCCAGGCAGAATGTTTATTAATAAAGGCAATACGTGCATTGTTTTTAAACTGCTTTTTCAATTGTTGTAGATGATTGTTAGTTTGCGCATTGCTGCCAAACGCAGCCACTCTTCTAAGCCAAAGCTGATAACCAAGCAAAGGAATAACGAAAAGCATTAGTCCAAAATATAAGACGCGAGCAGTAACCGGAAGCTCGTCCCAGTAATGTATAAAAATCCAAACTCCTGGTACTAACGATAAGCAATCGATTAGAAAATATAGTCGCTGCTTTCTTGTTTGGCTTTCAAAGGTTTTTTTCACCTCATCCACATCTACATTCGAGACGGGTTGGGCTTGCCATAGCGCGCTGAGCTCGTTGTCACGGCTATTATCAGCGCTTTTGTTGTTATCATTCATCAGAGTTTCCTTCCAATACACTTGCTTTAGCACGCTTTAAAATAACCCCTACATGCGATTTAGTGAGGCCGCATATATCTGCAATCTCATCGTAAGATAAGCCTTCTAAAGAAAGGGTAAGTACTTGACGTGGCTGTACCGCGAGCGCGCGTACTTTAACGAGTAATCGCGATAGCGATTGTTGCTGGCTGGTGGCGGTTTCAGGGGAAATTTGCGACGCTTGCTCAATAACAACGTCATCATTGTACTCGTCGGTGTCGATGCGCTTCACCTGATTGGCCACGTGAGTAACGGCGCGGTTATGGGCTATTTTTAGAATATAGGTTTTTACACTGCTATCGCCTTTGAAACGAGTAAGCCCCTGCCACACAGCTATGGCTATTTCTTGTAGCAACTCTTGCTGTAGCGCATGGTTAGCCTCGTAACTGTTTGCGACACGGCTTAATAGACTGCCGTACTGCGCAAACACACCTTCAAATCCTTGCCCCAATCTCTCGTCCTCAGTGTTTCTTATTATTAACTGCGCTGCATTGCCAACTATGAGGGTAAAAGCCACTCATGTACTTTTCTAACATGCATGTTATGACAGAAATCATCCGTGCTTATTTTGTGTAGTCTAGGGTTAGCGAAAAAAATTACATCTATCTGTAATTTTTTTCGAAAGCCAAAGACTAGTAATGGTGAAGAGGGTGATGAAAACACCTTCATCGGTTACGACACCTTTACCTCGGAGCACACTATGTCTACGCTAAGCATTTTTTTACTTATTGGTTTTATTGCCACTATTGCCCTTGCCGCAAGTTACTTAGATGCCAAGTTTCAATGGCGCCTCAACGACTGGATGAACGGCACCTGTAGCAATCCTTTCATTGCTAGCAAAGCGACACAGCAACAACAGCTTATTGCAAAAAAAGATAAGCAAATTGAGGCCTTGATTGAACGGGTAGAAACACTTGAAGCTATAGTGACCGAGCCCGCATACGAGCTTAATCAAAAAATTAATGCGCTAAAGTAAACGCTAGCTACTTCATACTTAGCTACTTAGGGGTGGTCGACGCATAAAAATGGGCACTTTACCCATAGCTATGGCGTTGCCCACCAGCACCACTACTACGCCAAGTACAGACAGCCAGCTCCACGTATAACCTTCAAAAAAAGTGGAGATAACAAGCGCCACAATGGGGTAAACCAGTACCACATAAGCGGCTTTGTCTGCGCCTATTTGCTTTAGTAGCTTCATGTAAGAGCCAAACGCCAGCACCGAACCGAAAATAGCCAAATAAAGCAACGAAATATAGAACTCAGGGGCAGTAGGAATGACCAAGGTGTCGTTTGTGAACCACGCGGTAACATAGAGCATCACCATGGCATAGCTCATGGCGTAAAAATTCATTTGAATAACCGGTGTGCCCGAGGTGAGGATCCGCTCTGATATCACGTTACCAATTGATGCACTAAAAAAAGAAACAAATGCAATAGAAAGGCCCGCCGCTAACGCAGCGTCCATCGATACTTTTGAAAACTCGGGCACAAACAAGCAAATAATACCCGCAAGCCCAAACGTAGCGCCCACCACCACTTCCAATCTAATAGGCTGCTTTAACCACCATCGTCGAAGAACCACATTAAAGTAAATAATGCTGGAACTCATAAGGGCGAGTAACGCGCTGATAATATGCGCCTGCGCCATATATAGCAGGGTATAGTTGAGGCAATATAGGAAGAAGCCTACTCCGGCCATTTTAATGTGAATGTGTAGCGGTAACTTAAACGGCAAGCCGCGCACCATACAAAATAGCCCTAAACACAGTGCAGCTAACGTATAGCGCCATGCAACGGCTAAAGTCTCAGCGGTATGCCCTATTTGATACGTGATGGCAATCCAGGTTGAACCCCAAATGAGTGTACAAATGGCAAACAGCACACCATTGCTCATGGTTGAGCATCTATAAACTGAATTAAATGGTTTATAGCCATATTAAACAACCGCTGACGGGACTCATTCGCCATCCACGCCGTATGGGGAGTAACAATAAGATTAGGGATAGTACCGGTTAGCAATGGATGATCTGCTGGGGGAGGCTCTTGAGATATAACATCAACCGCCGCGCCGCCTATTTTCCCGCATTGTAGCGCAGACACCAGTGCGTCTTCATCAATTAGCCCACCTCTGGCGGTATTAATAAGAAAACTGGTAGGTTGCATCAACGACAACCGGGTTTCGTTAAAAAGATGATAATTATCATCTGTTAGTGGGCAATGCAGGCTAACCACATCGGCGCTAGGTAATAATGATTCTAGTGAAGGTCGAGTGTCTTGTTTATTATCATAAAGCTCTTCTGGAGAAAGCCCCCCTGGCCGCGCTGCAATACTCACCTTCATACCCATTGCGATAAATAGCGCTTCAACTCGCTTTCCCAACTCTCCATGACCTACTATGACCGCATGCTTTCCAGCAAGCTCCACAATGGGGTGCTCGGTTAAGCAAAAGTGCGGCGATGTTGCCCATTTACCTTGGTTTACATCGTTATGATACTGAGGAAACGCAGTGGCCAAATTGAGGAGCAACATTAAAGTATGCTGGGCCACACTGTCGGTGCCATAACCTTCCACATTCTGCACGGTAATATTGTGCGTTTGGCAGTAATTAGTATCTACATTGTTAGTACCTGTGGCCATTACACCCACATACTTTAGCGGCTTGGCGTGTTGTAGCGCCTCGCTATCTAATACTACCTTGTTGGTAAGTACGATATCGGCATTCGCTATTCTGGAAACGACCTCTTCCGGAAGGGTGTTGTCGTAGCAAGTTAGCTCAACATTTACGTTATTAAGTAATGACGTATCTATTGAGTCAGAGTTCAGTAAATCTGCGCTAAACGTTTCAGCATCAAGAAAAACCCCTGTTAGCTTTTTCTGAGTAAGGTTTTTCGTGCTTTTAATACCTACTTGGGCCGCTTGGCTATTAGTCACCGGCATTTCCTTGATTGTCTGCCTCACCGATAGACTCGCAAATAGACTCAAGGGCAGTTTTTATATTAACAGGTATAGGCACCGCTTTGTCAGAGAGTCTGTCGACAAATACATGTACAAACTGACCGTGCGCCACACGGCGTTTAGCCTCACCAGCATAAACCGACAAACCGTATGTCACTGAACTTCTACCTAACTTTATCACCCTTAACCCAACATAAATCGTTTCTGGATAAGCGGCTGGCGTAATATATTGGCACTGGCTACTGACTACATAAGCCACCGCGCTGCTTTCTTGAATATTAAGGCCGCCCTCGTCAATTAAAAAGCGATTTACGGCGGTATCAAAAAAGCTGTAATACATCACATTGTTAATGTGGCCATAAACGTCGTTGTCTTGCCAGCGAGTGGCAATTTCAAGGTGATAAGGGTAATCGTTGAGCGATGGTGTAATGTCTGTCATGCGTGGCGTTATCCCAAAAGTTAAAAATGTGGAAACTAAAGCAATACCAAGTCGTCGCGATGTACAACTACGTCGGTCGTTTCATAACCTAACACATCCGCAATATGCTGCGACTTTTTCCCTTTTATAAGCATTAAGTCTCGGGCGTTATAAAGGGCTAAGCCCTTTGCAATAACTTGTTTTTCAAAGCAAATATCTACCGCTTCCCCTTGGTTAAAATTACCTTCTATGCTCGTTATCCCTGAAGGTAACAGTGACGCCCCGCGGTCAACTAGGGCGGCTTTTGCGCCTTCATCGACATGAATACGGCCACACGTTTTAAGCGTATGCGTTAACCACAGACGTCGTGCTTTTTTAGGGGAATTACTGGCGTGAAATAAGGTGCCAGGAATAGAACCGTTTAGCATGGCATCGAAAGACGCCCCTTTTCTACCGTTCACAATAATGGTTTGAATGCCGCTACTGGTGCACTTATCCGCCGCTTCAATTTTCGTTCGCATACCGCCAGTACCTACTGAGGTGCCAGCACCGCCCGCCAATTTATAAATCGACTCGTCGATATTGTGCACTTCACTGATTAACGTGGCGTCTGGATCTTTACGAGGGTCGGCCGTGTACAAGCCATCAATATCTGAGCAAATAATCAGCGTATCAGCTTGAGCGACTAGCGCGGTATAGGCACCAAGGTTATCGTTATCACCTACTTTTAGCTCGTTTACAGCGACGGTATCGTTCTCATTAACAATGGGAAGCGCATTATGGTTTAGCAGCTCTCTAAGGGTGTTTTTGATATTCACATAGCGAGTGCGGTCGCGAAGATCGTCGGCAGTAAGTAAAACCTGCGCACAAGGAAAATCGAAAAAGCGTTGCCAATTTGCCATCATTTGGGTTTGACCAATGGCAGCCATGGCTTGCTTTTCAGCAATAGACGCATTGTGACGAATCTTCACTTTGCTTCGCCCTGCTGCCACGCTGCCCGAGGAAACCAAAATAATTTCTTTGCCAGATTCACGGCTTATCGTGATAAAGCGCGCCAGTGCTAACAAAAATCGGGCGCTACACTCATCGCCATTTGGCGCAATAAGGGCGCTACCTACTTTAATTACGGCACGCTGCCAATTGAGACGGTTCATAAGAAGATGATGCAAGAAAACAGGGGGTTAAGAATACGACACTTCGCTTTTTAAACAAACGTTATGTTACAGTTTTTTGCGTTAAAATAGGGTGAGTTTACGCCCAAAAACTGGGATAAAAGCAAAAGGGCTTATATACTAGTTCGCTTATTTTATTATAAAAATAACTGGGAAACTCCATGAATAAGCACCAACGACATCTTTTCTGGCTTGCGCCAGTGCTGTCTATGCTGATTTACCTTCCATTCGCCAACGCAGCAATAAATCAAACTAAAGGCGATTTTGAAGATAAGTTCCGTCAGCTAGACGAATCTCTTCCTACCCCCAATGTATATCGAAATGCAGCGGGTGAGCCAGGTCATCAATACTGGCAACAACAAGTAGACTACAAAATTGACGTTAAGCTGATTGAAGATACGCGCCGTATTGAAGCCAGTGAAACCATTACCTATCACAACAATGCACCAGATACGTTGAAGTATTTATGGATCCAATTGGATCAGAATAAATTCCGCGACGATTCTATGTCTGCCCTTACCACCACTTTTGGTGGCATTGGCAATCGTGGACCTGCTACAAAAACAGCCAGTGGCAGTAAACCTGCACAACTGAGCATGGCCGCACTTCGCCGCCAACAGTTTGTTGACGATAACGAATTGGGTTACACCATTTCACGGGTGCAAGACAGCGCAGGTAACGATTTACACCACGTTATTGTTGGTACGCTAATGCGTGTAGATTTAGCCCAACCTCTTCAACCTAAAAACAACGTTACTTTCGATATCGATTTTGCGTTCAATATTGTTGAAGAAGATGCCGTTTCTGCTCGTGCGGGTTACGAACACTTCCCAGATGACGAACGTGAAGGCGGTAACGATATTTTCTTACTCGCCCAATGGTTCCCTCGTCTAGCGGCTTATACCGATTACGAAGCATGGACAAACAAAGAGTTTATTGGCCGTGGTGAGTTCACGTTAGAATTCGGTAACTACGACGTTGATATTACGGTTCCAGCCGATCATATCGTTTCTTCTACCGGTGAATTGCAAAACGCAGACGACGTGCTAACTAGCACGCAGCGTAAACGTTTGAAAGAAGCGGAAGATGCTGACCGTATTGTATTCGTGGTTACTGCTGAAGAAGCGCTAGAGAACGAAAAAGCTGGCACCAACAAACAAAAAACATGGCGTTTTAAAGCCGACAACGTGCGTGATTTCGCATGGGCTTCGTCACGTAAATTTATGTGGGATGCGCGTGGCTACCACCAAGGTGGCGACACTCAGCCATTAGTCATGGCGATGTCTTTCTACCCGAAAGAAGGTGGCGAGCTTTGGGAAAAGTACTCTACTGAATCTATCATCCATACTATGGATGTTTATAGCCGCTTTAGCTTTGATTATCCGTACCCTGTTGCCCAGTCAGTAAATGGACCTGTTGGCGGCATGGAATACCCAATGATTACCTTCAACGGTCCACGTACCGAGCTTCGCGACGATGGCTCTCGTACTTATTCTTTGGCTGAAAAACGCTTTTTGATTGGCGTAGTTATTCATGAAGTGGGTCACATCTACTTCCCAATGACGGTTAACTCTGATGAGCGCCAGTGGACATGGATGGATGAAGGCTTAAACAGTTTTCTAGACGGTGTTGCAGGACGCGAATGGGATCCAACTATTCCGTGGGGCGTTGAGCCGCGTGATATTGTTAGCTACATGAAGTCTGAAACCCAAGTGCCAATTATGACCCAGTCTGATTCAGTACTTAGGTTAGGCCCCAACGCTTACACCAAGCCAGCCGTTGCTCTAAACATATTACGTGAAACTATTCTTGGCCGTGATTTGTTCGATTTCGCCTTTAAAGAGTATGCACAACGTTGGATGTTCAAGCGCCCTACACCTTCTGATTTTTTCCGTACTATGGAAGAAGCTTCTGGTGTTGATTTAGATTGGTTCTGGCGCGGTTGGTTTTACACTACCGATCACGTTGATATCAGCCTAGATAGCGTTTACAAGCTTCGTTTGAACACTGAAGATCCTGATATTGATTTCGCCCGTGAGCGTGAAGCCGAACTTGATAAACCTAAGTCACTTACCGATATTCGCAACAAAGAAGAAGGGAAAGAACTTTGGGTAGACCGTTTCGAAGATATCAAAGATTTCTATGACGAAAACGACCGTTACACGGTAACTAACAAAGAGCGCAACAAGTACCGTAGTTTCTTGAAGAAACTTGAGCCTTGGGAACGTAAAGCGTTTGAACGTGCGGTACGTGAGGACAAAAACTACTACGTGCTCGACTTTAGCAACAAGGGCGGCTTGGTTATGCCGATTATTCTTGAGCTAGCATTCGAAGACGGCACTACAGAAGAGATGCGTATTCCTGCTGAAATTTGGCGTCGTACACCGAAAGCGGTAAGCAAGCTGATTGTCACTGAAAAAGGCAAAGAGCTAGTGAGCGTAACGGTTGACCCACATTGGGAAACCGCAGACGTAGATGTTGAAAACAACCACTATCCGCGTCAAATTATTCCATCACGTATTGAAGCGTACAAGTCTAAGCCTCGTAACACTTACGAGTATCGCGATCTTATGAACGATGTAAAAACCGAGCTAAAGACCGACGATGACGATGACGAAGACGAAGATGACAACTAAGGTTATGCCTTTTAAGTTATCTGCTAAAAACCACAAGCAGAGCCTAACGGCGCTGCTTGTGGCTGTTTTTTTATGTACCGGTTTATTCAGTACTTGGGCTAACGCGCACCAAGTTAAAGCCGCTATCACAACAGTGTTGTTCAACCCTAGAACGCAAAACATTGAAGTCATGCACCGCTTTAACCTGCACGATGCCGAGCATGCTGTAAAAGTGCTGTTCGATAAGCACGCCGATATTATGGAAGAAGAGAAAACCCAACAAGCCTTCGCTGATTACGTGAGCAACCATTTTGCGTTGTTAAACGGTGAGGAAAAGTCATTAGACTTAGGTTTGGTCGGTTTTGAGTTGGATGGTAATCACTTTTGGGTGTACCAAGAAACCGCTCAACCGCCAGAGTTAGATGGTTTGATGATTCGTCACGATGCCTTACGTGACTTGTGGCCAACGCAAGTGAATACGTTAAATGTAGAAGGGAATGGGCCTTTAAAAACCCTGACCTTCACCGACAACGTCACCTTGCTTGAAGTGGAATTTGCTAGCGACCATCATTAAGCCGCTTGTGATATTACACATATCTATTCGCTTCAAAAGCCTCATTAAAAAGCACTGCCACTTCGCAGTGCTTTTTTATATCCCCCTGAAGTCTTATTCCCATTTGCGTTAATCTCGCCTAAGTTAACCTAATACCCTGTTTATAGAACAATCGGTTTATATCAATAAATGAATATCGATTTTTACGAAAAAGGGACAAGTAAGGGCATGCTTTTAACTCACACCATGGGGACTTTCCATGAGCGATAATACAACCACCAATGCGTTTTCCAATAACAAAAATATTATGTGGGTGCTACTTAGCGGCGCCATGGCACTTACCTTCATTGTTATGATGTTTTTACCTAACAGCGGCACGGGTGAGGGCATGATAGCGGTTTACTCTGCCATGCTATGGTGTGGCATATTTGGCGCGGCACTATTTCGCTATATGACAAAAAATGGCTGGGTAGGGTTCGCAATAGGCAGCGTAGTTGGCCTTATACTACAAATGTTAGCTCAGATAGTCTAAACACTGATAGTGCGAGCACCGACAATACGACAAATAGTTTCGAACACCTTAATGCAGCACTATTTAGCTAAGCAATATACGAAAAATTAAGAAGTAATCGACCAACGACACTTTAGCGTATAAGTACTAATATAATTTGGTTCTCGTAGGTTGGACCTCACAGGTTGGGCCTCACAGGTTGAACTTCATAAAATGAGGCTGCCCGCGTTTCATAAAAGATTAAAGGCTTCCAAGGTTACTTCATGGCAAAAAATACCGATGAACGAAAAGCGCGAGCAGTACCGTCTTCTCGTATTGGGAGAGTAGGGCGCTTAGGTGCTTTGGCAGGCAAAATTGCAGGTAATGTTGTTACTAATGGTGCTAGCCAATGGATAAAAGGCGAACGCCCAGCGCTTAGCGCGTTATTACTGACGCCAAAAAACATAACTAACATTGCCGATCAACTCGCCACCATGCGTGGTGCAGCCATGAAACTAGGACAGCTTATCTCTATGGATACGGGCGACTTTTTACCGCCAGAACTCGCTACCATATTAGCCAGGCTTAGAGAAGATGCCGACCCTATGCCAAAAGCCCAATTAGATACCACGCTAAAGACCCAATGGGGCGAAAGTTGGCATGATGACTTGCTGTATTTTTCTTATGCCCCCGTTGCGGCGGCCTCTATTGGACAAGTGCATAAAGTGATTACTATGGACGGTAAAATGCTGGCCGCAAAGGTACAATACCCTGGTGTACGTAAAAGTATCAGTAGCGATGTAGATAACGTAGCAACACTCATTAAACTCACAGGTTTGGTGCCGAGTTCTTTAGATATTGGTCCGCTGTTAGAAGAAGCAAAAGTTCAACTTCATCAAGAAGCTGACTATCACCGCGAAGCCAACATGCTAACGCGCTACAAAGATGCGGTTACGCAGCATAACGATGCTGAATTCGCTTCCCAATTTGTTATACCCAGTGTTCATCCAGAGTTAACAACAGACTCTGTGCTGACAATGGACTTTATCGAAGCCAGCCCCCTTGATGCTGCAATGAACGCTCCCCAAGAAATTCGCAACAAGTTAATGACGTCACTATTCCAATTATTTTTTAACGAGATATTTGGCTTTAAGTTACTTCAAAGCGACCCAAATTTAGCGAACTATCGATACAAAGAAGATACTCAGCAATGGGTATTACTAGACTTCGGGGCAACGCGAGAAGTCCCAGATGATATTGCATTGGGCTACCAAGCACTGCTTCAAAGTGCTGCCAGCGGCAGTAAACAAGACATGCAACACGCAGCCCTGCAGATTGGTTTAATAAACCAAGAACACAGTGATGCACAGCAAGACCTTGTAGTGGCATTGGGCATGGAAGCGTGCGAAGCAATTAGAGAAGACGGCCCCTACGATTTCGGCAATAGCGACCTGTTGCCAAGACTGCACGACAAAGGCGTGGCGTTGACCATGCAGCATGATTTCTGGCATACACCGCCAGTTGATGCCCTGTTTATTCATCGCAAGTTAGGAGGGCTGTACATGTTGGCTAAGCGATTAGGCACACAAGTTAATATGCGCGCCGCAGCAGAGCCTTGGTTAAAGCTCTGATATTGCGAGCTCTGATATTGCGAGCCCTGATATTACGTTAGTACCGTGAATGACTAATAAGGTAACTGCATGCTAAACGGCAACGCCATTTGTTCTGCGCTTTTGGGCGGGTTACCAATCATTTCGTCATAGGGGGAGTCGTGTTTCATAACGGCTTGCAGTACGGTGCAGTGAGAAAATACTTCTCGTATTTGGCCTGTACTGAAAAAACGCATGGGTCGGTCTTGCTTATCGTACACCATGCCGCTTTTGTTCCCCACGGTTAGGTAGACCAAATAAACGTTCATTTCATATGACTGAACTTCAAGATAATCGATGTTTAAAGACTTACCTTCAATTTGGGTAAATAGAAACTTGTGCATAACCGCCCCTCAGCGCACGTAAATCAACTGGTGATTTTTTTGATAATTTTAACGTTGCTTTTTACGTTGCTGGCGACAAACAGGTTCATTACGATGATACTGATACTGGTGTATCGGTATCTTCTGAAGACATGCTATTAGACATATTACTGAGTGTTACGCTAGAGCGCACCGCTCTAACGAGCATGATCATACTGATCAAACACGCGCCACTAAATATGGCTGCAGGAAAAACAATCCCACTTCCTAACCACATCAGTGGAAATATCAGTAATCGAGGCCCTTCTAGCGCCAACGCCAGTTTTGAACCGGCCAAAACAAACCCATTTTGGATACTCATCGCCACTATTGTTAACACCAGTATTAACTGGTGAGCACCACTTAATGTTTGAATAAAAAGTAATAAGTATACAGTGATACTTAGTAAGATAACGTGCTGCGCCACGCTGTAATGAGTCACGGGGGCAGCCAACGCAGGGTGAAATTTTTTAAACGAAGACAGCGGCGCTTTTTCGAAGGGAAAGCGTTCGGACACGTCATTGGGGCGCCACCCCGTGCGACCAAACCACACTCGAAGTTTATCTTGCCAACGTGAAGTGTAAAAACTATCTTTGGCTAGTTGACTATAAAGCTGCGCATTCGCCCAAAAAGGGTTAAAACTTTTCAATGCAGCGCGAATGCCGAATACTGGTTTGTCGCTTTCTAATTCTGGAATAAAGGTATTGAATAAACGATCCCATATGATGAACACACCACCATAATTCTTATCGATATAAACTCGGTTTTGGGCGTGATGTACACGATGGTTCGAGGGGGTAACAAACCATTTCTCCATCCAGCCTAGTTTATCAATATGCTGAGTATGAACCCAGAATTGATATATCAAGTTAAGTGCGCCAACGGTAATTATCATTTCTGGAGGAAAACCTATTAGCGCTAAAGGTAGGTAGAAAACCCAGCTGAAAATAGCACCACTTGTTTGTCTAAGTGCGGTAGTTAGGTTGTAGTCTTCACTGGAATGATGCACCACATGGGCAGCCCATAAAATACTCATTTCATGGCCCATACGGTGATTCCAATAATAAAAGAAGTCGTACAATATGAATGCAGCTATCCATACCCAAGGTGAATAACTCAGTTCGATAAACGCAAAAGTATTAAACACCAATACATAGAAAGTGAGCGGTATAAGTTGATGCCCAAGGGCCATGATTCTCGATAACACGCCCATGCTTATACTGGTAATCGCATCGTTTGCACGATAGTGACCTGTTTTTTTCCGCTTATCGACAAATATTTCAATGGCGATAAGAAGAACAAATAAAGGAATAGCAAAAAGAATGACAGTCATAATATCTACGAATTTTAAACCCACCTGAATTGTTAATAATATGTATCAAATGATCAAGTTATTTTACATTTCACGGAAAAATTAAGGGATTTATTGAATGATGACACCAAAGTTCCCCTTTCTAGAACTTCTTAGTACTTGCTGCTATCGCTAAGAAATTGCTACAAATTGCGATCGAATTGCGAACCAATTACGTTAAAAAGTGTTCTAAATAAGGAAATTACCTTCATCAGAGAACAATTCTCTTGCGTGATATCCAAATATTGGGTGTTATCTCTGATAGTATTAATATTAGATCAGTTATTGCAGCGGAGATATTATGAACGAATCGTCAGAAAAGCGTACGTTAGGTCCCCATTTTCTTATTATCGGGGTAATAATTGTAGTCATCTTGGCTCTCGTGTTTTGGCCTTCGAAAGAAGAAGAGCCCGTCGCCCCCGAGCCTGAAGTTATTCAGCCAGATGCGGAAGCGCCTGTTGAAGAAGTGCCCGACGTTTTTGAAACTAAGCCTGCTCCGCCACCTTTAGAGCTTGAAGAGCCAGACGAAGTCCCTCCAATGCCGGAACCTGTAGAGCCAGATCCTGAGCCGTTAGATGTGAGCGACCCAGCCATAAAATCATCACTGCTGGATATTTCTACCGCCACTGACGACAGCGTAAACCGCATGATTGTGAATGAAGGTTTATTACAACGATTTGTGGTCTCTGTTACCAACTTAGCGAATGATGAAATGGCGCCTAATCACCAGTTGCTTACGCCTCCTGAACAAACATTCCGTGTTTATTCTCAGGCTGGTAAGCAATGGATTGATGCCGCAAGCTATAAGCGCTATACACCTTATGTAAACATGCTTGAGTCGTTTGAAAGTGAAGCCTTGTTGGGCATGTACGATATTTATAAAGGCGACATTCAAGACAAATACGCAGAAATTGGCGATTCGAATAAAAACTTCAACGAAGTGGTATTAGATGCTATCGATCAGTTGCTCGATACACCTGAAGTGCCGGTACCTGTTGAAGTGTATACCGATTCAGTTACCTATAAGTACACCGATCCTCGTTTAGAGAATCTAAACGAACCGCAGAAGCAGTTGCTTCGTACAGGCCCAGACAATATGCGCCGTATTAAAGCGAAGCTGCGTGAAATTAAAGTGTTGCTTGAAGAAAATGGATCTAACTAGATTTCAACAGCAATTAAAGGGCACGTCTGACAAGGCGCGCCCCCTTCCGCCGGTGGAAAAGTGGAACCCGCCTTTTTGCGGTGATATCAATTTAACCATCGCGCTAGATGGCCGTTGGTTTTACGAAGGTAGCCCCATAGGTCGAGCAAGCTTAGTGAAGCTATTTGCCTCTGTGCTTAAAAAAGAAGAAGACAGTTACTTTTTGGTTACCCCAGTTGAGAAGGTGGGGATTACCGTAGAAGACGTGCCTTTTTTGGTTACCGAGTGGCGTTTTGATAACGATTGCTTAGAGCTCACCACACAAACTGGCGATATCGTTACACTGAGCGCGGCAGAACAACTCAGCTTACGCAAGCCCCCCGTCGACTTACAAGATACTGACGCAACGCCCATCCCCTATGTTTTAGTTAGACGCAATTTGTGGGCGCGTTTGCATCAAAACGTTTATTACCAACTGCTTGAGCAGGCTAGCGAGCAGCAAGAAGGTGATGAAACGCAATTTGTGGTTACCTCGAATTCTATCCCCTTCATTATTGGCGCCGTGCCCACGAAATAGTAGTGACAAGCGTTAACATTAAGCTTCGATGTAAGCCTTTGATTAAAAGTCACGAGTTAAAAGCCCGGGCAGAAGCTTATGCTGGCGATGGCAAGCAGTTTTAAATAGCACAGCAAGTAAAATAACACCGATAACGTAGCGCAAAGTTTTGCGTTAGCTTTGCTGGTGTTCTACATTGGTTCTTCGTCTATTCACACATCATAAGAAGAACCATCATGAAAAAGACACTGACTTCATTAGCTATTTCCTTAGGACTGGCAACGTTGGGCACAATTGCCCTTTCAGCGCCTGCCGTTTCCGCCACCCTTGTGCATGCAGGTAAAGCCTTCACCGGCACGTCGGACAAGCTTAAAAGCGAAGTAACCATTGTTATCGAGGGCAACAAAATTGCGTCGGTAGAGTCTGGTTATAAAACACCCTCAAAATCAGACACGGTTATCGATTTAAAACATGCCACTGTCATGCCTGGCTTGATGGATATGCATGTTCATTTGTCTTCACAGCATGGAGGCCCTCAAACCTATTTAGAGCGCTTTTCATTAAATGAAGCCGACTATGCACTTAAGGCCGCTAACTATGCTGAAATTACGCTAGATGCGGGGTTTACCACAGTACGTAATTTAGGTGACGGCTATCATGAAACTGTCTCTCTTAGAAATGCGATCAGTAAAGGTTATGCCACAGGCCCGCGTATATTCACGGTAGGAAAATCAATAGCCACCACAGGCGGACATGCCGACCCAAGCAACGGATTATCTCACTTACTGCGCCCCGACGTTGGCCCTAAACAAGGCGTGGTTAACGGCGAAGTAGAAGCCCGTGAAGCCGTTCGTTCACGTTATCAAGACGGTGCAGATTTAATTAAAATCACTGCCACTGGCGGCGTATTGAGCGTAGCGAAAAGCGGTCAAAACCCACAATTTATGACCGATGAACTAGAAGCTATTGTACAGACCGCAAAAGATTACGGCATGACGGTAGCGGTTCACGCTCACGGTAAAGAAGGCATGAAACGCGCTATTGTCGCTGGCGTTGACTCCATTGAGCACGGCACCTACATGGACGACGAAGTGCGCGACCTAATGAAACAAAAAGGGACTTACTATGTGCCAACGATTTTGGCAGGTAAATTTGTTGCCGACAAAGCAAAGATTGACGGTTATTTTCCTGAACTAGTGCGCCCAAAAGCCGCGGCGATTGGCCCGCTTATTCAAAATACCTTTGAAAAGGCGCATAAAGCAGGCGTAAAAATTGCTTTTGGAACTGACAGCGGAGTTTCTGCACATGGCGACAATGCTCAAGAATTCTCTTTAATGGTAGAAGCGGGTATGTCTGAAGCAGACGCGATTTTAAGCGCTACCGTTAATAGCGCAGCATTGCTGGGTGTTAGTGATACCTTAGGTACATTAGAGGCTGGAAAATTCGCCGACTTAGTAGCCGTAGTTGGTAATCCGCTAGAAGATATAACGCTATTAGAAAGTGTGTATTTTGTGATGAAAGACGGCAAAATTTACAAACAATAATGGAAAGGCTTTGGGTATCAGGGCCGCATTAACTTCAAGGCAGTAAAAATAAAAGATGGCACTGGGTAAAAAGGTAAAGAAAAAGACGAAGCAACTCGTAGACTCCAAACACATGCTTACCGGCATCACGTTTGCGTCTTTTTTAGAGTCGACCATTGTGCCGGTGCCTCTTGAAGCGATTATGGTGCCCTTGATGCAAGCCCGCCGTGATAAGCTTTGGCTGATAGCGCTAATGGCAACCTTAGGTTGTGTAGTGGGTGCGATATTTGGCTACGCGCTAGGGTATTATTTATTCGACCTACTCGGCCAGTGGGTAATTGATACGTTTTTCAGCCAACAACAATTCGACAGTGTTAAACAACAAATGCAAAACCAAGGGTTTTGGTTTGTGATGACATTGGGTATTGCCCCCATCCCCTTTCAAGTGGCCATGTTAGCAGCAGGTGCCACCAAATTCTCTCTCGGCCTTTTTCTGTTAGCCACGGTGATCGCGCGGGCCATCCGCTATTTTGGCTTAGCCGCCGTAGTGTATTTCGCGGGGAACAAGGCCGAGCAGCTTATTAAGAAATATAAAATTGCCGCCATTGCCGTGCTCACTGCGTTAGTTATAGGCGTATGGTTTACGGTTAATATGTTGAAAGGTTAGTGGTTTTTCCAGCACTATTAAATGTGTACTTAACGCGCTAATCTGCTTTGTAAATTACTTCGATAAAATTTTTCAATTTTACATTTGATAATAATTCTCATTTGCACTAATGTAGTTTTTAGGAGGTGCAAATTATGAATTTACAACGGTTATGCCCAGTCTACAGAAAGTGGTTACAGCTAAACCCTTCACACGCCCGCGAGCACAGGATCGCGATGCAGGTACAAACGCAGCAAGCTCACCAAGCGGGCAAATATAACGAGGCGAGGCGCCTTGGCTATCAAACCTTCGAAGCCGCTAAAGTTGTTCTTACTGCCTTACAGCCGGTTACCGATACGGTGGATAAATCTATTCACGAAGATGTATTGGCCTTTGGCACTATGGCCATGTATTTATCCTCGTTACTGCACAAAGAAAATAAAAAACACGAAGCTCACCAAATTCTACAAGAGTGCCACCAGCAACTTATCGCTATATTGCCTTTACATGCCAGTAAGCCCTCAGTGTGTAAGCTTATTTGCGCTATACAGGTAGCGCTTGAAAAGGGCGGTGGCGCGATGCCTGCGGAACATCAGCAGGCGCTAACGTTGCACTAGTGATACAACCTATCAACCGTAAAACATACCCCATGAAGGCGAGGGACATTAGCATGACAGTAGAATCATTTCAGGATAACAACGACTTCATATCGTTAAACGTAAAAGCATCGGTGCTTCAAAAAATGTTGAGTGGGCAAAACTTGCATGTGTCAGACATTCATTGCGACTGCTCTCGTAGTAAACAACAATTGCAGCAGCTTCTGTTGCAAGCCGTCAGTGGTGACAACGAGTAGGTAATCCGGTAGATACATATAGAGGTAATAGCAAGTAAGACGCGCCAAAACGCTGCGCAGGTTTATTATTTACGCCTTTATTATTAGTGGTTCGATTCTTGATAATCGTAATAGACGAAATTCAATTATACGAACGAGGAGCGCACCGTGCGCGATACATCAAACTGGCTTTCAGCCATTGCCAGCGCAGGTTACAGCGCAAAAACCATCATGTACTCCATACTTGGTGTCTTTATTCTTTCCTCGGTAATTACTGCCGCAGACCGTGAAAAAGCGACACAAGAAAACGTGTTTTCCACCCTCAAATCACAGCCATTTGGCCAAGTGCTACTCGGTATTTTAATAGCGGGATTAGTGAGCTATGCCCTGTGGCGATGGCTTCAAAGTATTTTAAATACCGAATCGCTAGATATGACAAAAGCGAAAGACATTATTATGCGCGTGTTTTTGTTTGTATCAGGAATATTCTATTTCGGCGCCGCGTTTTTAGGCGCAAAAGTGCTAATTGGTAGCAACTCTGGCAGTAGTTCAAATAGTGGCGGTGGTTCCAAAGGGGAACAGGTAAGCCATCAACTTTTACAGTATCAATGGGGAACCTATTTGGTTGCTGCTATTGGTGCAGGAGTGCTTATATTTGCTTTTATGCAGTTTAAACACGCTTACAAAGCAGATTTCCTCAAAAAGTTTGAACAAGCAAAGCTAACAGGTCATAAACAGAAAACGACCAAAGTGGTTGGTAGACTAGGCTATTTCGCCCGAGGTGTGGTGTATTTGCTGGTGGGCAGTTTCTTTGTTATATCTGCGGTAAAAAACGACCCTTCTGAGGCGGGAGGGCTGCAACAAGCACTACAAACCCTTACCCAGCAAGCGTTCGGGCTCTACATGTTAGCTGCCATGGGAGTCGGGTTTATCATGTTTGGTATTTATTGCGGGTTTGAAGCCAGATATCGACGAACCTGAGTTGACTAACAGCGCTAAGAGCGCCCTACACCCCTTTTTTGATCACATACTGATACGGCATTACATCGGTTTGTGATGCCACTAGGGTATGCTCCATAAATCGACAAAAGCTAGGCACATCTCGTGCCGTTGAAGGATCGTCTGCCGTTATCGACAAAGTCTGACCGTCTTCCAGCTTACGTATTTGCAAACGCACCATCATCACCGGCTCAGGGCAACGAAGCCCCAACGCATCTAAATGCGTTGTGGCTTCATCAAAGGCTTGTTGAAATTCAGTCGCCATACTTAAATACCATAGGTTTCACGGTATGTATTTATCGCGTTGATTTCATTAGTCATGTTGTCTTGCTCAGTTAAGTAAGTCACCACATCAGCTAACGTGACAATAGCAATTACTGTAGTACCAAAATCGCGCTCGACTTCTTGAATAGCAGATAATTTACCCTTACCGCGTTCTTGCCTGTCTAGCGCAATAAGCACACCGGATAAACTCGCGTTGTGCTGCTCTATCAAGGTCATAGACTCACGAATAGCCGTACCTGCGGTAATTACATCATCCACTAACATGATGCGACCTTCCAGCGGGCTACCTACTAAGTTGCCCCCTTCACCGTGAGTTTTCGCCTCTTTGCGATTAAAGCAATAAGGTACATCACGATGATGACTATCGGCTAAGGCTACCGCTGTCGTTGTGGCAATAGGAATACCTTTATAGGCAGGGCCGAACAATACGTCGAATTCCACTCCAGCATCTACAAGTGCATCGGCATAAAAGCGCCCCAACTTGGCTAAGTCACCGCCAGAGTTAAATAACCCTGCGTTAAAAAAGTACGGGCTTACACGGCCAGACTTTAAGGTAAACTCACCAAATTTAAGTACACCACGTTCAATGGCAAATTCAATAAAACTGCGCTGAAACGCTTTCATGGTAACTCCTTACGCCAGTGCTGCTTTTTGAATATCGAACAATTCACGCAAACCATGCTTAGCAATAGTTAGCATTTCATCAAGCTCTTCAAACGCAAACGGTTCGCCTTCTGCGGTACCTTGTACTTCAATAAGCTTACCGGTTTCTGTCATGACGATATTCATGTCTGTTTCGGCTACTGAATCTTCGGTGTACTCAAGGTCAGCAATAGGCGTACCTTTATAAATACCTACCGACAACGCCGCAATCATGTGCTTAAGAGGGTTGGCTTTCAAAATGCCTTTGCTACGCATATATGTTAACGCATCAACTAAAGCCACACAGGCACCCGTGATAGACGCAGTACGTGTACCGCCGTCAGCTTGAATAACATCACAATCAAGCGTGATCGTGTTTTCGCCTAGTAGTTTCAAATCTACTGCAGCGCGAAGCGAGCGCGCGATAAGGCGTTGAATTTCTAGCGTACGGCCACCTTGTTTACCACGAGCAGCTTCACGACCACTACGAGTATGAGTAGCACGAGGAAGCATGCTGTATTCCGCCGTGATCCAACCTTTGCCCTGGCCTTTCATGAAACGAGGCACGCCTTCTTCAACCGTGGCGTTACACAACACTTTAGTGTTGCCGAACTCCACCAGCACTGAGCCTTCAGCGTGACATGTGTACTGACGAGTAATAGTAACTGGACGAATTTGATTGGCGGTTCTGCCGCTTGGACGCATAGAGTTCTCCACGAGATGAATGCTTATAAAAGAAATAATTCTGGCAAGTAACGCACTTAATAATGGGTAAGTGTTCAGACAAGCCTAAGTTTGGGGCGTAAGTATAACGCACTAATAGCAGCTGTTAAAAACGAACTTTCGCCCTTTTAGCATATCGAACTCTTATCAATGTAGGCTACTATAGTGAATACAAGAAAACCTGCCTGATGATAATGATGACACAATGCGCGACAGCGGGTTGTTTTTGCAGGCTTTCATTTGCAAAAAGTGCAATAAAAGGACTATTTATGATTTACAGCATGACCGCATTCGCGCGGGTTGAAACGAAAAAAGAGTGGGGCTCCGCCGTATGGGAAATACGTTCTGTTAACCAGCGTTTTCTAGAAACTTATTTCCGCTTACCCGAGCAATTCCGCTCTTTAGAGCCAGTACTTCGCGAACGTTTTAGAAAAAAACTGGCCCGCGGGAAAGTAGAGTGCGCGTTACGTTTCACCGCCAACGATGCTGCTGTAACCACACTTAGCCTTAACGAAGCGTTGGCTAAACAAGTACTTCAAGCCGCCGACTGGGTACAAGCTCATGGACAATCTACCGGTGTAAACCCGCTAGACGTATTGCGCTGGCCTGGTGTGATTGCTGCCGAAGAAGCCGACATGGATACCATTCATGGCGATGTTATGGCTGCGTTCGACCAAGCACTTAACGATTTTATAAGCGCACGTGCCACCGAAGGCGAAGCGTTGAAAGGCATGATTACTCAGCGCTTAGACGCCATTGAAATAGAAGCCGAGAAAGTCACCGCCCGTATGCCTGAAATTATGGTGTGGCAGCGCGAAAAAGTACAAGCTCGCTTCGAAGAAGCAAAAATTGAGCTAGACGCAGGCCGCTTCGAACAAGAAATGATTATGCTTGCGCAAAAAGTGGATGTTGCCGAAGAGTTAGACCGATTAAACGCTCATGTAATAGAAACCCGCAACATTCTTAAAAAGGGCGGGGCAGTTGGCCGCCGTTTAGATTTTATGATGCAGGAATTTAACCGCGAGTCGAACACGCTTGGTTCAAAATCAATTAATACTGATATCACCCAATCGGCGGTTGAACTTAAGGTGCTGATTGAGCAGATGCGTGAGCAAATTCAGAATATCGAATAGTTTTTTTACCTGTCCAAGAATGTCTTAGAAGCCCTGTTATTTTCTTGTAAATACAGGGCTTTTTTATTTTCCCCGTCCAAATCGGTTTGCAGATGTCCGTTACCAGTTGCTGTTTAAGTGGTGGGCAAAATGGTGGGCAAGACCTGTTTTTTTGACTCAATAAGCAAAAAGTCAAGGTATCTGGTGAGCAGATTTTTGCATCTATCTCACCACCGCCTTATGCCATCTCCACTTATCGTGCTGCTTGCAGATTGTTCAATCACTCAACTATCGAACCAATCGATAAACAAACAGTGGTGGGCAATGGTGAGCAAATTTTAACGATTTCTTAGGAATATAGAGTAACAAACGATGGCAAAACTAACCGCAACTCAGGTGCAGTCTTATGCTCGCACCGCAACAGCAAACAAAAAATACAGTGATGGGAATGGCCTATATTTTTGCGTAAGAAAATCTGGCATGCCGTATTGGATGCTAAGGTATACCAGCCTAAACGGACGACGAGAAGCCACGCTCGGTCAATATCCAAGCATGACCTTAGCAGAGGCTCGACTTGAATCATCTAAAATGCAGCTACAACTTCAGCAAGGTGAAGACCCATTAGCAATCCGTGCTATTGAAACCATCCCAGAGATCCAAAATGTCAGTCAGCTGTTTCAAGACTGGTATGCCAAAGACTTAAGTCGCCGATTAAAGCACCCGAATATACCCAAACGTGTTTTTACCAAAGAAATTGCACCAGTGATTGGTCAACTTCCTATCCAAGCCGTGCGGCCAACACATGTACGTGAAGTATTGGAACGCATTCGAGAAAGTAACCGCCCTACCATCGCCAACGATACCTTGATGTACATGAAGCAGCTGTTTCGACATGCGATAAAGCTCGACTTAACGCTGAACAACCCCGCCGCAGCATTTACCGTGGACGATGCCGGTGGTGTGGAGTCCAGTAAAGACAGGATGCTCAGCAAAGAGGAAATTCACTACGCCTTTAGCGTGTTTCATACCCATATCAATAGCTTTGGCCGCGACAACTACCTCGCTTGCTGCCTGTTTTTGGTATTGGGCGTGCGCAAAAGCGAACTGTGCGAAGCCATGTGGCGTGAAATGGATTTAACCACGGGCGTATGGGACCTACCCAAGGAACGAAGTAAAACTGGCGTGCCAATCAGCATTCCCTTACCACGCCAAGCCATTGCCTGGTTTAACGAGCTGCAAATCCGCGCTTGTGGCTCACCTTATGTTTTCCCAGCCAGACGAGCAAGCCATCGTCCACATATGGGGCCAGATACGCTAAACCGCGCCATTTCTAAACTCTTTGGTCGCGAGCCTGGGCGCAAAAAACAGCCACCGAATAAAATGGGCAAGCTTGAACACTTCACCGTACACGATCTGCGCCGCACCTTTCGCAGCCTTGCCGCCTCTTTGGGCATTGCAGGCAATGTGGCCGAACGCTGTCTTAACCATAAGCTAAAAGGCGTTGAGGGTATCTACGACCGCCACGATTACTTTGAAGAGCGCCGAATTGCCCATCAAACCGTGGCTGATGTGGTTGAACCACTGGTGAACTTTGAGCCCTCTTCACAACACCACACAGGAGGGCGTTAACATGCAATTTATGATGCGACTCGCACCCATTACCTTTCCAATAGCCATGCTGGCAGGCCTTGGTTGGTGTATTGGCATTGCCTTACTCGAACAACCTTATGGCGTAAGCTACGAGCTTACCCGGTATTGTCTGACGACATTGGTGGCTCTCACCCCGTGGCTGACGCTAAAACTCACGTTCTACGTGATTGTCAGCCTAGGACGCAAACTAGGACTCATCCCGCCTGCACGCCCAACGTACAGCCTAGGTTATGAAGAATCGCTCTATTGGTTCAGAGTATTGGCGTTCTTCGATGGTAAACGCAGCTGTATGCCGAAAAAGCCAATCAGGCGAAACTAACAAGCCATTTGCTCACTTACCGTGGGCAGTTGGGACAATGGGGCAGCACTTGATATGCCAAGCTTTAGAGGGTGAATAAAAGGAAATTACACTGCCCCAAGGAATGGGGCAGTTGGGGATGCGGTAACAACTCCTAACCGCATCAAGAATACCAAACTTGCAAAAGTCCCAAATTGGGACTAACATCTGTTTATGAGAATTATCGCATTATCAACCTTAAAAACATTTTGGGAAGACAGCCCAGAATACATTGACGCTAAAGAGCCAACGTTAGCGTGGTATAGGCATGCATTAAACGCTGATTGGGGAGCACCGGCGGATGTGAAACAGGACTTTAGAAATGCCAGCATCCTCAAAGATGGACGTGTCGTGTTTAACATTGCCGGTAATAAATACCGGTTAGTCGTTTGGATCAATTATGCCTACAAGGTGGTTTACATACGGTTTATCGGCAGCCATGCACAATACGATAAAATTGATGTGCAAACGATTTAAAGCCAAAAGGTAGTAACAAGAGGTAAATATAATGGACATCAGACCTATTAAAACAGATGCCGACTACCGCGCGGCATTAAACGACATCGAAAACCTAATGATGGCGGAGCCAGATACCATTGAAGGCGAAAAGCTGGACATTTTGGTTACGTTAGTTGAAGCCTACGAAGCAAAGCATTTTCCAATGGATTTGCCAGACCCTGTTGAGGCAATAAAGTTTGAGATGGAGCGCAAAGGCTTAACGGTTAAAGATCTTGAACCCATGATAGGTAAAAGCAATCGTGTTTATGAAATCCTAAACCATAAGCGATCACTCACGCTAAAAATGATTTGGAAACTTCATGAAGGGTTAGGTATTCCAGCAGAGTCACTGATCAAGCCACCGCAAGTTCGCGCTTCATAGCGCTGCGAATCAAAATTAGTTTGTTATGAATGACGCTCGCTACCCAAACATTTCTGCTATTGATAACAGGCTAGCTGAGCTTGAAAACGAAAAGCAGCAGCTTCTCGCATTAAGAGAGGCTTTGCGTAGCGCTCAAAACGAGCGTTCACCCGTTAGTCCTTACAGAGCACAGAGTACATACACTCACGACTTACCGAGATGGGTATAAGCACTGTCGTACTCAAAGGCGCCATGAAAGCTGCCGAACGCAAGAATGCTGTCAATCATCTGCAATCGGCTCAAGTCGTCGTCGCAACAGGAAAATATGTAGGCGAAGGATTTGACCTACCAAGACTGGATACGTTGTTTTTGGCTATGCCAATCGCATGGAAAGGTACATTGGCTCAATATGCCGGTCGTATTCATCGTGAATCGGAAGGCAAAACACAAGTCACCATTCACGACTATGTGGACTGCGCCCTCCCTATGCTGCAACGCATGTTTAAAAAACGCGAGAAAAGCTACAAGGCAATGGGGTACGCCCTTGAATACTTTGAGGGTAACAGTGACAAGCAACCTTCACTGAAGTTAGAAAACGTCCCTTCATCAAATACCAGGCCAAAATAAACAGCAGCACTTCATTAAACACTTCCCCATGCCTTTACCCCCTTACGCCAAAACCACTATCCGTTTGGCTTTTGGATCGAAACGCCAAACAGGGAAATTAGTCCATTTACTGTTTGGCGTCTCGATTGAAATCCAACGCTGGTAGGCCTTGCCATTACTGGCTCAAAGCAAGGTTTGGCACTTTTTGTACCCTAAACCAACCTCGGCATCAAAGTACAAACCGTTTGTTTTTTCAAACCCAGAATGCAAACGATCGTTTGGCGTCTCGATTTTTTTGCACTAGCCAAATGCCGCCAAACAGCGCTGTATTGGACTATGTATCTCAAACAGTTAGCCGCGCACAGGTCATCATAAAAAACCGATTTGACTGGTTAGTTTGATGGCCATTTCTTTCATCTAATTCACCACCACGTCTGCACTCGACGACTGAAAATAGACGGCATGACGAACCAACAAGGTGATATGTGACGTGTTATGGGCAAGTGGTAACGATTGGTATAGAGAATGGATACAGCAGCTGGTCGCGTTACTGGTTGGGCATGGCGCGTTTACTCTCTACCCAGCATTAAGCCAGTGCGATAATGCAGCCGAACGCTTAACCCGCTGGCTGACTTTTCAGTTACCACGCGTTAAACAAGCGCACCCTGGCTGCCCGATTCACCAATGGCTGAATAGCATTGGCGCACAAGTGATCGTAGAAAAATGGCAGAGCCCAGAACAATGGCCCAACTTATATTGGCTACCTTTGCCTGAGGTTGATGGCCACGCGCAAGGCGGCTTGGTTTTGTTACCGGCACATTTTTTACCGGTATATGGGGATTGCACAAGCCAAACCAGAACATTGCAAGCAAACACACCGGCCAACGCCTGTATTTTTTGGTGCATCACGCCTTTATCTAAAACGGGAAAGCGCGCTACCTTGCACCCCAAACAGCAAAACCGCGCCTTTTGCCTGCCCAGTTCGCCGGAGCAAATAGGAAAATCATGCACAGGGTTATTACTGAGAGGTTTGAAAAAAGACAACGGAAAACCAAACGGCAACGTGATCAGCCACCAGATTAACCTAGCTCTGCTGCACCACCTTTGCGAGCCGGAGAGTAATGTGTGGTTGAAAGCGAATTTTGGTGCCGTAACTCATTACGGTACCAAAAATTAGAAGCCTGAAAAAAGAGTAACCCCTCGGAGGGCGCTGATCTAACGGGTAGCGGGAGGGGTGTTGTTGGTGCAATTTTAATATCAAAAGCGCCAAATGGCTCGATATTTTTAGCTAGAGCTTTCTCTGTTAGGTTTTTACTCAGGCTATCGTTTGAACTATCCGGAACTTCCAGATGATTTCACTTTGTACAATGCTTACCATTATTGTCCTTGAGTACCCTCTCATACAGTTTCAACCTCAACGGTCTCACCAACACTTCTCATTAATGAAGAAAACTGCTCATTGTCCTGTTTTAGTCGCTCGATGATTTGCCTTGCAGCTGTTTGCATTTCCGGTACATCTATAGGTATCGAGCCACTTTCGAAGCACCCCTTTAAATGTGAAAACTCGTTATTGATTCTATCAACTAACACTGCTGGGATTTTTTCATCACCAAAAAACAGCTTTAACTTATCTTCATCAGATGTTTGATCAGGGTACTTATAGTAAAGATAAATCTCGAAAAATTTGCGCGCATTATTCGCAAAGTTATAAAACGAGTTGAAGTTTGCATCATTAACACTTTCGACATTGGCGCACTTGTAGATTTGATGAAAAAGATAATTGAACTCTGTGATGTATTTTTTTAGGTAATCAGGCATAGACTGAATTGTAGAAAATTTACCTTGCCTAATCACAACAAAGAAATCTTTCTGGTAGCTTTTTAACTTTCCAGAGCCTGCTGGATCGAAATACTTGCCATTCAGCATTCTCAGATACTTCAAGAAATCAAGGTTGTGTGTTGAAACAAACAGTTGTGCAAATTTGCCCTTTTCGACCACTTCCGCATTCAACAAGCTATAAATAAAGAAAATATGATTACCATCGAGCGACGAGATAGGATCATCAATCCAAATAATGGGTTTTGAATCTTTTGTTGCGACATCATCTAACTTGGCCAAAAAGTAGCAAAATGCCAGCAAGCTGCATTCCCCTTCACTAAGATGATAAGCTTTTTTACCATCACGGATCACTTCAAACCGAATACGTTTTGCCTCTTGCGTTGGCCCTTCATCCTTTTTAGCCTCCAACGTCAAAAACTGATGCCCGAAAAAATTATTCAGATATTCATTTACCTTTTTAGCCCCTTTTTCTTCGTCATTCAGTTCACGTTTCTTAGCCGTAACTTGTGCTTGTTTTTCGGTAATGTCCGCATTGATAGTCGCCTGCGCTTGTTGAGCCTCGTCTCTTTTTTGCTGTAAGGTTTCAATTGAATTGAGCTGTGTTTGGTAATCAATCGTAAGCAAATACTCAGCGACCTCTTTCAATCGCAAGTCGGCTTTGGCCTTGGTTTGTTCGCCAGCTAATGAGCTGCTAAATAACTCTGATTGAGCGCAAAGGTCACTATAATCCTGCCAGATTTGCGTTAGTTTCGCGGTACCATCAGCGGGGCTCTCATAGTCTTTAACGTTTAAAATATCACCTTTTCGCGCCTTCAGTTGCTTGGTTAGATTACCTAAAGCAAGCTGATAGTCTTTGGTTGCAGCTTCTAACCTTAAATTTAAGGCAGTTAGTTGTGAGTGGAACTTGGAATAAAAAGCAGATTGATCAATGGTGAGTGCGGATTGAACTGTTTGGTTTTCGATTTCTATCTTAGCAAGTAACGCATCAATCGACTTTTCCAATAGCTCAGACTCTACATCAAAGTGCTTATCAAGCTCTGCCCACCGCTCAGTCGAAATTTCATTGTCACAAAATGCGCATTTTTCATGCTTATTTCGATGATGAGAACGACCTTCATTGACCCAGCGGTTAAGTACAGCATCTTTTACTAACGCCTGAATTTTATCAGACTCACTGATGGGCTTGGTTACCAACGTTTCAACTTGTAGTGCCAAGCTTAAAAAACTTAGCTGAGGGGAAGAAAATCTGGGGATTGCAGGCAAAACCTTTTCATCAATCAGCTTTTCGTGCTCGCTCACTTGCTCTGATGTTAACGGCTGAAAATCAGGGCTACTAACAGTTGTGATATCGGCCTTTAATTTGGTAATGGTGTAGTTTTGGTCACCAAAACGCTCAGGCTTGTATTTAATACCGATGTCTTTATTAGTCGCTTTATCACCCAATTGTTTTTCTAGACTTTCATTCGATTGTTTATGAGAGGCAAAGGCATTGCTGTATGCAACTGCGGCCTGCTTTTTGTCGGCAAACAAACCGGTTTCTTGCCCTTCAATACTAGAACCGAGTTCTGCCTCAAGAGCTTCAATCTCTTTTTCGATCTTATTATTGTCATCGCCTAAAATGGCAAATGGCTCAATGCTGTCGTCAGGATTAGTGATAAATCGAAGGTTATCTCTAATAAAGTCTTCATTGAAAACGCGAATGTTCTTGTCGTGGGTGGCTAAGGCCGCGAATGTTACATCTGAGTTGTCAGCAAATTTTAGTTGAAACGAAGGCGCGCCATATTTGTCTGATAAAGTGCGTGTCTCTAGAGCACGAGCAATACGCGACAGTGTGGTCTTACCGGAATAGTTGCGCCCATAGATGATGTTGATATCAACAAAGTTCTGAACGGCGCCGCCTTTGTTTTTAACTTCACTATCCCAGCTAAAATCGTCAAACACACCAAGCTTTTTAATGTGCTGAATTTTCTTTAGCATCCTAAACCTCCTTGTCGTTGCTCACTCGGCCGCAAGCTGCCATCAATAATGCTCTTCTATATACCCATATGCCTTTTGGAACAGCTCTTTATCTTTACCCAAGCCAAACTGCGCCAGTGTTACCAGCAGCGCCTTTTGGATTTCGCGCGGGCCGCTGTTGGAGTTTTGCCAGCCTTCAAAGCGGGTGGCTTTAACGATTTTGTCGATTTGCTCTACCACATCGCCGATTAGCTTTGGCGTGGTTTCTGGGCGAGTTTCCAGGAAGAGTTTGGTTAAGGCCTGTTTATTGTCCTCTTCGGTCACCACATGATCACCGGTTTCGCGCTCAGCTTGAACCGTGTCTTTTGCTGCATCTAACAGGCCTTTTAACCAGTCGATGGCTTTAATCACACCAGACTCGTAGTCTTGGCGCAATTTTTCTAAGCGTTCACCTAATTCGACAAACTTAGGATCGTTGCTGCCGCGCAGGCGGCCCATCAGGTCAATTTCTAGGCGTTTGGCGCGCTGCTCTTGTTCTTTGTCGGTTAGGGTGAAAATGGCGTGCTCATCCATGATTAGCTCGTCGATATCATCGCGGATGCGGTTGATGTCGGTGTGCTCATGGATCATCTTGATGGTTTCAGGGCCAAGGGCCGCCCACACCAAAGCGCCGGTTTGGCCGACTGGGCGCACTGATTCATAAATCTGTGCCAGCCATTTATAGTCTTTGCGATACGGGGCTAAGAAGGTGTCTGGGTTAATGGCCGACCAAAGCTTGGCTAACACGCCAAAGCTGGCGGCAAATTCATCGCGCTTTTCATTGGTTGGCAGGCATTCTTGCGCCGCCATAATGCCTTCGAAGCCTTCTAAGGTTCGATCTACGTTAGGGAAGAAGGACAAACACTTATCTAACTGGGCGGGTAATAATTCTTTAAAGGCTTCAATACCTTCTACCACGCCATCAATCTCTTCCGGGTTGTAAGCCAGCGCGGTGCGCAGGTTTTCAAACACGCCAAGGTAGTCGATGATGAGGCCCATGTCTTTGCGCACATCGTCTGTTTCGTACAAACGGTTGGTGCGGCACATGGCCTGTAGCAGCGTGTGGTCACGCAGCGGTTTATCCAAGTACATGCAATAGCAGATAGGCGCGTCAAAGCCGGTAAGTAACTTGGCGGTAACGATGATCAGCTGCAACGGATGTTTGGGGTCTTTAAAGCTTTCGATTAAGTCTTTCTGGGTTTGGTCTTCTGCATCTATGTGCTGCCAGCGCTCAAAATCTGCTTGTTTAATCGGCAGGTCTAACTCTTCCTTCCATTTACGCCAGTCTTTATTAAGCTTGTCTTTTTTACCGCCTTCTTCGGCTTTTACCGGTGCTTGGTCGACATTCATCACCACTTCAACGGCATCAAAGCCGAGCTTTTCACCCAGCAAGTAGTACATCTGCACGCAGGCATCGCGGTCGTATACCACCACCATGCCTTTCATCTTTTTCGGCTTCACGTGGCTGGTAAAGTGTTCTGCAATATCATTGCTGACGGCGGCCATGCGTTTAGGCGCTTTGAGCATCACTGCTAATTTGCCTGCGCGTTTTGATAGTGCGGCCTTTTCTTCGTCGTCGAGATTATTGTCTTTGGCAAGCTGCTCAAATTCCTGGTTGATGGCATCACGGTCTACCCGTAGTTCTGCCAAACGTGGTTCAAACTTCACTGGGTTCGTGGCGCCATCGCGGATCGACTGTTTGTAGCTGTAGCGATTCATGTAGCGGCCGGGGTCTTCTTCGGCGCCAAATAACTTGAAGGTATTGCGGTCGATACCGGAAATCGGTGTACCGGTTAATCCATAGAAGTGCGCTTGTGGCAGGGCCCAGCGCATTTTCTCTCCCAAGCCGCCTTCCTGCGTGCGGTGGGCTTCGTCCACCAACACAATAATGTTGTCGCGGCTGTTGAGGCCGTTGGGGTTGCTGTCATCAATCTCGACATCTTTAAACTTAAAGATGGTGGTAATTAATATACCACGGCTGTCTTGCTCGATATGTTCGCCAAGCTTTTTGCAGCTTTGTACTTTTATGAGGTTTTTAACGTCGGCACCGCCAAAGGTCTCGTTGATTTGGCTGTCCAGATCGCGGCGGTCTACCACGATCAATACGGTGGGGTTTTTCAGAGCATTGTCACTGCGCAGCATCTTGGCGGCGTAGAGCATCAATAACGATTTGCCCGAGCCTTGGAAATGCCAGATCAGACCTTTTTTCGGGTAGCCTTTGCGCACACGCTCCACTATTTGCTTGGCCGCTTCAAACTGTGGGTAACGCGGCAGAATTTTAATGCGCTTGGGTGGGGTGTTTTTACCGGTTTTCACCGTTGAAAACAGCGCGAAAGATTCCAGCAATTGCAATAAGGTTTGCGGGTTTAACAAGCCCTCACAGCTAGCCAGCACCGATGCTAAGCTGGGCAAAATGTCATCGCGCAGGTCGGTATTGTGCCAAGGGCCCCAATCTTTTACCCGGGCGTTAATGGCACCATAAGCGAAGGTTTTTCCTTCGCTGGCAAAACACAGCAGGTTGGGCACAAAGTAGGGTTCAACGTTCCTCCAGTAGTGTTTTTTACCGCCCATAAAATCGGCGGCGCCATCTTGCCAGGTCACGCTGGGGCGGGTCGCTGTTTTCACTTCGCCCACCACCAAGGGAATACCGTTCACATAGAGCACGATATCAAAATACACTTCGGTAGCCGCGATATAGTGCACCTGTTGTGACACCACAAAGTGGTTGTTGTCGATATTGTCGAAATCAATCAGGTTGATGGTGATATGGTCGCCATTCTCGCCAAAAGGCAAGGTTTTCTCGGCCATCATCCATTCATGAAAGTTCTCATTGGCTTTTACTAAGCCGGTATGACGTGCTTCCAGCACCACGCCACGCAGCTTGTAAATCACTTCATCGGCGTAATCCGGCTGTTTGGCGATATCAGGGTTTAACGAACACAAGGCGTCTTTTAGCCACTCATCAACGAAGATATCCTGCGCTTGTTTGGGCAGGTTTTCACCGTGGCAGTAAGTCCATTTTACGCCGCTTAAACCTTTTAAGCGGTCAATAATTCCATTTTCTGTGACGGTTTGTTCGTTAAACATGACTTATTCTACCGTTTGATTTATCAATGCTTTTTTGAGAAGCGTCAAAGACGCCTGTTTATTGTACAGCAGGTCCTTTTGATTGCTGAATTGCTGCTCAAAACCAATAACCTTATGACGCAATCCATCTTCGAGAACTGGAATATTTAATGGGTTAATATGTTTGTTATTGAGCTGAGGGATGCCTGAATTGTCAGATATATTATGAAGCCCATACCATTCTAGAAATATTTTTACAAACAAAGGTTCTACATCGCGGCACCTCAACGCCATAATATTCGTGTCCACCACCCCTTTTGCAGCAAGAATTCCGACCCTGTTTTTAAAAATGGCAGCGCCACGCTTTGGAAAAACAATATACCCAGGCTCTAAAATATTTAATTTTTGGTTTTGTTCTTCAAGATTAAATTTTTCATTTGGGATACTTAGGTTTGCGTGGTCGACATTATTGTTGAAGTCGTCAACTTTAAAATATGCCAAATCACCATTCTGGCTGAACTCAATTTTAGAAGGTGCGTATCCTCCAAAGATTTCGAACACATCTGATCCTTTTTGCATGCAATCTTGATCTGCCTCACCAAATATTTGGGAGTATACTTTTGATCTGACATTGCTGAGTGAATCAAGAGTGTTATTGATTAAGTCTAATAGGACCTCAATTTTCTCAAGTTTTTCGAGTAAATTTTCTTGTATATTTTTATTTGGTATTGGAAATTTCTGCTCGCAAAGAACTTTCCACTTGATTGTTGGCGAAAGTGACCCCTCGGAAATTTCTACAGCACGATTCATAAACACATCTGACTGCATAAAGAATGGTAGAAATTCAGGTATTACATTTTTAGGGTTCGCCTCAAGCACCATGGCATGTGCCGAGCAAATACAATCCCAGTCTGCCACGGCCACTTTGCGCTGATAGGCACGTCGCTTGCCAAAAATGATTTGACCTTTTTTCACCAGAAGCTTTTGGCCTTCAACATCACTCGGCACACCGTGACGCTTGATTTTCAAACTGTCTGGGTCCAAATGTTCCAGCCCGACATAGATTTCAAGGTCGGTTTCACTGGGCTCAACACGCTTGGAAATATGCTTGGCGATATCGCCAAACTTCACCATTTGCCAGCCCTCGGGTAATTGTTGCTCAGTCATTTACTGCTCCACCTTGCCAGCTTCAACCTCGGTCGCTCCCAGCTTCCTGCCTTCCGCGACACTAATACTTCCTTGCATGTCGTATCCCAACCCAGCTAGGCTTTGGAATAACTTATTTGTCTGCTTTTTCAATTGCACACGGCTGACTTTCCATGCCTCGATGGCATGTTCAATATCGTGTACTTCGCCATTGTTTTGTGCTTGCACATAGAGCGGAATCGACAGGTTGTAGAGGTTCTCTTTAAGGGTATCGATATCAACCAAAGCCGTAATGTCGCTTTGCTTCTCAGGCTCAAAGTACGCCTCGCAAAGTACTGCTAAATCATCATCAGACAGGCGGCTGTGGGCGCGCTCTCGGGTAACGTGCTCCACGCCATTGATAAATAGCACCTTGTTTTTGCGCTCGGCGGGTTTATTGCAATTGAGTACCACCACGCAGGATTCCATCGGCGAGTTGTAAAACAGGTTTGGCCCAAGGCCAATCACCGCTTCAATGATGTCGGACTCAATCACTTGTTTACGAATGCTTTGCTCGGAATCACGAAACAATACACCGTGGGGCCAGAGCATAGCGGCGCGGCCAGTGTCAGGTTTTAGGCTTTTGATGATATGGGTGTAAAACGCATAGTCGGCGCAGCCTTGCGGTGGTACGCCGTAGAGGTTGCGGCCGTATGGGTCGGCGGCAAACTTATCGCGGTTCAACTTTTTGATGGAGTAAGGCGGGTTGGCAAAAATCACATCAAACTGCTTGAGCTGGTCGTTTTCAATAAACTTGGGTTCCGCCAGGGTATCGCCGCGCAGCACATCGAACTCTTCAATGTCGTGCAGGAACATGTTCATTCGGGCAATGGCCGAAGTGAGTAGGTTTACTTCTTGTCCATAGAGATGCACCGAACGCCACTGCTGTTGATCCGCTGAAGGCTCCCCATGAGTGCGCAAATCCATTACCGCGTTAAGCAACATTCCGCCGGTGCCGCAGGTGGGGTCGTAAGCCGTTTCACCGGGCTTTAAGCCCATAATACGCGTCATCAGGTGCACGACGGTGCGGTTGGTATAAAACTCAGCGGCGGTGTGGCCAGAGTCGTCGGCGAATTTTTTGATGAGGTATTCGTATGCCTCACCCAGATCATCCTGGGCGACCGATTTAATCCCCAGCGGAATTTTACTGAAGTGCTCAATCAGATCAGATAGCAGGTGATCGGGCAGGCGCTCTTTGTTGGTCCACTGGGCATCACCAAACACGCCATGTAAGCGCGGGTTGTTGGCTTCAATTAAACGCAGTGCGTTTTGAATGGCCTCACCATGTTTTTGCTGGTGTGGCGCACTTTTTCCCAGCGGGCTTCTTTGGGAATATCAAAACGGTGGAACATGGGCATTGCTGCGTATTCGGCATCGCCTTCATGGATCTCCAAGGCCTCGGTGTATTCTTCCAAATACACATCTGACAGGCGCTTATAAAATAGCAGCGGGAAGATGTACTGTTTGTAGTCTGAGGCGTCGATTTGGCCGCGCAAAAACTCGGCTGCGCCCCAGAGTAAATCCTCTAATTTTTTCTTATTTAATGCGCTCATGATGTCTTCTTATCGCTTAGTTGCTGCTGTAGTTGTTGCTTTAGCTGCTGGCCAAGCGCGGTTAAACGGTATTTTTGGTTACGGCTGGTTGGCTTGTCTGGAATGGTCATTTCTACCAAGGCTGGGGTGATCTCCAGTGCCGGTTTTAAGTAGTGTTTACGGAAATGCTCGGCGTTTTTCAGTGCCATTAATGCCATTAATTCGTCGCGGCTATGCTCTTGGCTCATGAGGCTGATCATCCGTGCGACTTCCGTGGTGACTTCCGTGGTGACTTCCGTGGTGACTTCCGTGGTGACTTCCGTGGCGAACAGGGTCAAAGTCACGCCGGAGCTGCTGTCGGAGTGCCATTTCGGCGCGGGTAGGCCCGCTGCTTTGCAAGCTTGTTGAATGACGACACTGCCGCGGCCAAGCTTTTCCATATAGCCTTGTAGGTATAAGCCGTGGGCGATGTCGGGGTTACGCAGTACCGAGATATGGCCTTGCTGAATTTTGTGCTCGTCGATGCCTTGCGGAAACGCACCGGCGTTCCATATTTTTAGGTGTGCTGGGCTAACTTCAACCTTAATGCCCCCGGCAAAGTTGCTGTAATCGCGGTGGGCAAAGGCGTTGACAATGGCTTCGCGTACCGCTTGCTCTGGGTACATGGGGATGTCTTCGCGCTGATTATTGGCACTGCTAAAGCGTGCGCGCGATGGCGTATTGCGCATCACAAAGGTAATCAGCTGCTCGATCACCTCGGCCATTGGGCCATCGAGGTGCTGTAAATCCTGATATTCGTCGTCGGCCTTATGGCGATAACACACCGCACGCACGCGGGCTTGCGGATGGCGCTTACCCGGCACACTGGCCAGTAATACATCGGCGGCATTGGTTAAGCGGCCGTATTTGGCCAAAGATAACAATTGCAACTGGTGCAGTAGGCCTTGTTCGGCTTGCGCGACCTCTTTGGGAATGCGTTTGGCGGATAGCAGTTTTTTACAAGCGCTGGCGGATAAACCTTGTTCGTCGAGTTCAGACGAGAACAAACGCTCCCAGCGGGTAGGTTCTACTTGCTTGCACATGACCATGTCGCGGATGGTATCGACATCGGCTTTTTGGGTTTGCTCGCCGGCACGTATGTAGATGTCACTGTTAAAGGCGTAAGGAATGTCTTTGCCGGCCGGCACTTCAACCACTAATAGCTGTTTGTTTTCGACTTGCTGTACTTCTACCGAAAACAGTACTGGCGGTTGAATCGCCGATTTAAGCTGGCTTTCGAGCTGTTCAGCTACTTGTTCGGCCTGTTCTACGCCCTTGATTTGGCCTTTATCATCGACTCCACATAGCAGGTAACCACCTTGGGTATTTAAAAAGGCGCAAACTTGCGGACCGCAGTGGTTTAAGTCGCAGCTTGTAAGGTATTCAAGGGTTTGGTTTTCACCTAGTGACAGTAGTTGCTTGAGTTGTGCGGCCGTTTTACTCATGGCTTGCTCCTACTGAGGCGCTCACTTGACTGACATTTTGAAAATGTTCGGTCAGGCGCTGCTCTACGTCTTGATAGCGAGAGAATTGTGCGACTACAAAAAGGTTGGCGTCGTCGTCACGATCGAACTTTTGCACCCAGTTGCCTTGGCGATCATCCAGTGGCAGTTGTTCCATGGTGGCGTCTTCGTATAAGTCGATCACCTTAATATTGGAAATGGACGCTGCGCCTTTGCGCAGTGTCAATGCTGAGCGCTGTTCTTGGGTTTTGTAACCTAAATCCATTAATAGGCGGCGGGCAAAGACGACTTGATCGTGCGCTAAAAACCAGCGAGGTTTATTGAGCTCGATGGCTTTTTTCATCTCTTTATGGGTTATGGATAGGCCCGTTGCATCAACACCACTACCGTATTGTGGAGTAATGATGCCTAAAAATAGGTCGCATTTTTCTACTGCTTTTAGGCAGCTTTCAAAAGCGGTTTCATTAGACGATACCGGCACTGTGCCTTTATGCGACATCCAAACTTCATAACCAAAGGTAGTTAGTAGTGTGTATACGCGGTCGAGCAGCTCTTCTACGCCATAAACGGTGGATGACACCATCACCGTGAGCTTTTTGCTCATAGTTCAAACCCTTCCTTGATCAGCAGTGCTTCCAGTTCATTTTCGGCTTGCTCTAGGGCGGCCAGTTTTTGTTGGAAATCTTTTAGCGCTTCTTCCACTGTAATGGTTTCTTCTTCCAGTGGTTTTTGTACATAACGCGCGATATTGAGATTAAAGTCGTTTTCTTCAATCTCGGCTAACGCCACCCAGCGCGCAACGCCTTCGATTTCTTCAGCTTTAGGACCTAAGGTTTCTTGCTGACGATAGATGTTAAAAATGTCGTCGGCTTGATCATTAGACAAGGTATTTTGCGCACGGCCTTTGGTGAAGATTTCTTCCGCATTAATAATCAGCACGTGATCTTGATGGTCGGCTGGGCGTGATTTGCGCAGCACTAAAATACAGGCCGGAATACCTGTGCCATAGAACAGGTTTGACGCTACGCCGATGATGGCTTCGATGCGGTTTTCTTTTAACAACTGTGTACGGATCTTACCTTCAGCGGCGCCTCTAAATAACACACCATGGGGTAATACCACTGCCATGCGACCTTGATCGTTTAATGAGGCGAACATATGTTGCACCCAGGCGAAATCACCGTTGGTTTTAGGGGCTAAACCATATTGTTTACGGCCATATGGGTCGGCAGACCAAAGATCATAGCCCCATTCTTTGAGGCTGAATGGCGGATTGGCGATTACACAATCAAAGGTTTCTAGGCGATCACTCACCAAAAACTTAGGCTCGCGCAGGGTGTCGCCGCGAACGATGTCGAAATCTTCCTGACCATGCAAAAACAGGTTCATGCGGGCAATCGCTTCGGTGGTGAGGTTCTTCTCTTGGCCTTTAATTTTTAACAGGCGAGGGTCGCCACCGTTTTCTTTTACGTGATGGATGGTTTCAAGCAACATCCCACCAGTACCACAGGCTGGGTCGTACACGCTTTCACCGGCCTGTGGGTCTAGGATGTTAACCATTAAACGAACAATGGTGCGCGGGGTATAGAATTCACCGGCTTTTTTGTTGGCCTTATCGGCAAAGCGTTTGATGAGGTATTCGTATGCTCGACCCATATCATCGTCGCGAACAGACGCCACACCTAGATTTACTTTGTTGAAATGGTTAAGCAAGGTAGCTAAGAGTTCATCCGACAGGCGTTCTTTGTTGGTCCAGCTGGCATCGCCGAATATGCCATGTAGCTTTGGGTTAGCCAGTTCAATACCGCGAAACGCATCTTTTAAGGCTTGGCCTATGTCTTTGGTTTCGACAAAAACGTCTTTCCAGTGGCACTCTTGTGGAATTTGAATGCGGTGAAACATGTCGCCTTTGGCAAGCTCTTCATCACCCACTTGTTCCATGGCGTCGATAAATTCCTCGTCGTACACATCGCAAATGCGCTTAAAAAAGAGGATCGGGAAAATGTAAGTCTTGTAGTCCGACGCATCGATAGGCCCGGTAATAATGTGGGCTGCATGCCATAGGTGTGCTTCGAGATCTTTGATGTTAATTAGGGTCATTTTGTATTCTCATTCACAGCGGAGGCCGCAGGCGATTTTTCGAGTAGTTCGTGTATATCGCAGTTAAACAAATCGCACAGCTTATCGAGCGCCTCTAAGTCCACCTTGAGCGCGGTTTCTTTGTACAGTAGCGTGACAGTGGTTCGGCTTAGGCCGGTTTCTCGCATCACGTCGCTAATGCGCATTTTTCTCTCACCCATTAATCGGGCTAGGTGGCAGCGGATCATGCTCTCTCCACGGTGTTTTCTTAACCATAAACTTGGGGGATTTTTCACTGTTGCTTACCCTACCACGATTATGATTATTCTCAACTTATTTGAGTTAAAACCAAATAATTGAGCGTATTTGTTATTCGTTCGGTGCCGGTTGTTGGTACGCTGGTGGTTCACGGGAATGCTTCTAACGGTATTGTCTGCCTTAGCCTTTAATCCTCGCCCAGCCTTTAGGTTGACTGGCGGTGCACTGCAAGGCGACAAGCCTACACAGGGCTCATCACCTTTTTAGTCATCCAAAATACTGCCTTTCACGCAGTACATACGTGGGCGGGTGTTGTCGGGCAGGCTGACTTTGCGCTGTGGCCGATTACCATCGGGGACTAGGTAGCCTGCCGCCATCAGTGCTTTGGCGGCACGATCTGGGCTTAGACCTTCAGTAGCTTCACGCCAGCCAGTTGGGTAAAACAGGTAGAGGGTTTGTGGGCCTGTAGAGTCAATCCAACCCGCGCGTTGGCTACTGTAACCGGTTTGTTTAGGCGTAAAGCGGCTTTCGCCATGTTGCTCAATAAAACTGCGCACCTGGCGAATGGCTTGTTGATCTTCATTGGCGGCCACGCCACCGCGGGCAAGTATCCATTGGTTAAGCTGGCTTAAACAGGCAGCTTCGACACTTTGAGCTGGCCAATCAAGTACTTTGGCTTGAATGGCTAACAGGCCAGCGCTGGCCAGTAAGGCAAATTTTTCGGCGACTCGGCGCACTTGGCCGTCTGACTCGGGAGGTAAACTGGCTAAAAAGCGTTGGCGTACGTTTTGGAAAACGGGGCACACCTGCGCGCTGTGCTGCGTTAAATACCGTAACCAATCCAAGGCCAAGCTGCCGTAATGTTGGCGGCTTTGCTGTTTTAGGTGATCGGCTAAATCGGCGGCGTTCATACCATGACTCTGGTTAAACACGCCCATTTGCGCTCCAGCATCGGCACTGAGATCAATCACTCGCACTTGCTGGCCGGCTTTTACGCGCTTGCCGATACTGGCCAGATGGCTTTCAAGCGTCACTTCGCCAGTGGATAAAAACACCAAACGCCAGCGGGCGGGTAAGCGCATTTCACCGTATTTGCCTGCACGAGTTTTACCTTGACCATTGGCAAGCATGTAAGCGACATCGCCCGCCTCTTTTGGGTCAACTTCGCCCATTTCATCGAGCGCCAGTAAGGCATCGTTATGCGCTAATGCTGTGCCTTCTAAACCGTTGGCCGTGGCACGCCAACTGTGGCGTAGTTGATTAGGCTCGCCCCACACTGATAACGCCGGATACAACGCTGCGGTTTTACCAGTACTGCTGGCACCGTAGAGGTGTAAACCAAAACCATCCACCCCGCACAAATGCAATAAAGGTGCAGCCAGTGCAGCACAAACGCCAACAATTAATAGCGGGTTATCCAGACAATAACGGCCTACGTGCTGCCGCCAAGTGTCGCTACTGCCTTGTTGAATAAAGCCTTCTATCGGGTGCATGGTTTGCAACACCATGCGCGGGTTGTTGCTGTGTTCGCTTGGGTAAAAAGTGAGGCGCGGATGCACATAAGCGTTATGATGCCAGCCAATGCAGTTGACGCTGATGGCCTTTTGCGTGGCCAGTTCGCCCATTTGTTGAATAAACAGCGAGAGCAACTGCCGCGCTTTGACACTGTTACTAAGCCGCATGCCTCGGCTAAGTAGAATTCGGCGGTACTCGCTGCCGTCTCCGGCCAATAGTTCTGCGGGCATGGCCCAGTAGCGATGGCGATTGTCATCGTCTAACCAGTGCAATAAATAGCCGTAGTTGTCCCCTTGCGGATCGCGGGTGCGAGCAGCAACTTGCAGCCAAGAACAGATTTTGACTGGGCTATCTTGCCCTGCCGGTTGCATCACCAGCCAGTTTTGCTCGTTATAGGCAAAACCAGCTGGTAATGTTGGCTCGTTGCTAGGCATATCACTGGCAGATAATTGGTTTAATGCTGATGGTTTATCCACGGCCATAAGCAGCACCGATACGGCGGGTTTCAATCCACTGGTCGATATCGCTTTCTAACCAGCCCACGGCACGCGCACCAATACGAATGGAACGTGGAAATTCACCGCTGGCCATCAGGGCATAAATGGTACTGCGGCCAAAGCCTGTTTTGGCCTTTACCTCGGGCAAGCGCAAAATCCGCTGCTGACGCGCTGGGTGTGTTGATGTGGTGGATGATTGTGTCGTTGGGTTCATCGTTTGCTTCCTCACTGATCTGTTAAGTTCAGTTAGGAGTTTGCCCCGCTATTATCAAAGAGTTAAACGGACGCAGTAGGCAGATAAATGCCCAGATCGTGCAGCTTTCTGAGGGTACAAGTAGCTACTTGCCCCAGTTTGTAGATAGTGCCCCAAATAATAATTGTTCTGTGGGCAGGGTTGGTGCGTGGCTAAGTGGCGTGAACTAAGGCTTTGCCCAAACTGCCCCAAAAGCCCAAGGGATGAGCGAAGTGTTAAAACACATGGAGTATGAGGCAAAGCATAAAGTGAAACTAAAACTTCTTTATCTGCTGAAAAATGAAAATATAGTTTCACTGACTCATTAAACGTTAAACGCTGATTGTTTCATGGCTTGCTCCGCTCGGCTGATCCCTAGCCGCTTAGCAACGGTTTGCCATTGCTTAACCGCCATTAATACTTCATCGTAAATTTGCGTGGCTTGGGTTTGCGAAAGTCTGAAGAAGTCTTTCACATCAAAGGCTAGCTGGTAGTCTAAAGCGTTGTCTGCATCGGTAATATTCAGATGCAGGCCATGCTTACCCACTATCGGGTTTAAATCATAAGCAGGTGATAACTTCCAGCCATTCTTTGTTAATAAAAACCCATGGTTACGCAGGTGATCATCCGTGTTGGACACCGCAATATTAAACACGATTCGACGCCATAACTGAGCTAAATCGGCTGCGGTTTGTGCACCAGAATTGGAAATAAATTCAGCAATCTCTAAGTAGCTAGCACCTTGAGATTGTTCACCATCATAGTATTGAAGCTGTGTCATGGCCGATGAAAAATGCAGCCGCTTTTCACCGTCGCGGTCAAACCGTTTGGTTAAAAAGGTATGGTGCCCAGAGGAAAACTGCCTAATCTCACTTGGAAACATGTCAACACCTGCCGCCAAAGCCAATTCATAACAGACCATCTCCCATGCGCCCACGTCATGGGTATCATTTAGATTGGGAAACTTGGCAATCCACAAGTGGCCTTGTTCATCTGTGACACAAGCCTTGGGCCTTGCACCACCTAATGATGAGCCTGGAGAAATCAGCATTTTCAACCAGCGGTAATACTCGTCACTGTCGATGTTATCGTCTTTTTCAATCTGCATTGCTGCGTGCTCTAGCTCTCGCAAAGAAGCCATTGGTGGCGCAGCAAACTCAGAGTTGTCGTCCAAAAAAGCATCCGAGCCTACTCGCTTAAATCGAATCCCCCCCATCCGATAAGAGTCATGTACGCCCAGCAGGTAATCCAATTCGTTTAATCGACTTGTTGCTCGAATGCCTTTGCGCGCCTCAATCGCCGCACGCCGCTGCATTAAAATACGCCCCCATCTATCAGGCGATGAATCAAGAAATGCGCGAAAGTTTTTATCGGCTTCATCGTTATAGAGTTCACCGGAGTGAAGCGTTAGGATTGGATCAATTTGCAAGCGATAGGCTGAGGTTAAAAATGCTTTATCGTAGGCAAAACTAAATACGCCACCTCGGCTTGAATCACTGTGAGCAAGCAGCCCAATTAGCAAAGGCGCTTCAATTGGCTGCCAGTCGGCATAGACTTCGACGATTTCACGGCTCATTTTGAACCTTCCAGCAATTTTATGTTTTGCAGCTTGATACCCACTTCATCATGAGCGGCCATTTCTGCAAAGTTGCTTTCCATGCCAAGAACAGCCATCACTTTTAAGTAAGTGCCTATGGCAACGCCCGGATCACCGGCGAAGACTTTATTCACGGTTTTATGATCAAAACCAGTACGTTCACACAGTAGCTTTTTTGTAAAACCACGTCGTTTCATCGCCAACAGCAAGTCTTCACCAAAATGCCTCAGGATTTTGCGCTGCTTTGGAAACAGTACATTGTGTAAGTCACGCTTAGCCATATCACCAACCAAAGGGACTATATTCCCACTATTTAACCGTTAATGGGAATATAGTCCAACTTTGAATCCCAAGCAACTCCAACAATTTATATGTAGGACTATATTCCTACTTTACTCAATATAATTGGATTTATATCCCACCTTTAGGTTTAGCTTGCGCGTTGGTCAAGGCGATGAAATGGATCCCTGAATGCCAAAGGTTGCGGATTACACTTTTATGCGCATAAAAATGTATAATTCCACACTTTTCTGCGCGTTAAAGTGTAGACTGAGTTATACTACAGGCAGTTAACAGTCTTAATTGGCGGGAAATGACAATGCAGCGCAACTTACTCAACGCCCTAATAGCATGGAAAAATCAACCGGTGCGCAAGCCATTATTGATCGATGGTGCAAGACAAACAGGTAAAACCTATCTGCTACAAGAGATATTTGGGAACACCTTTGCCAACATCCTTCGTATCGACTTCCTTGAAAACCCTGCTTACAAAGAAGCGTTCGATGGCTCTCTGTCACCTGACGAGCTAGTAATGAACATTGAGTTGTTAACCAACCAAGCGTTCAACCCAGAAACCGATCTGCTGATATTAGATGAAATTGGCGAATGTGAACGTGCCGTTACCTCACTAAAGTACTTTGCTGAAAAAGCACCGTCCTATTTTGTCGCTGCCAGCGGCTCGAATATTGGTTTGCTCAACACCTTCCCTGTGGGCAAGGTAGAACAATACAATTTACGACCACTGACCTTCCAAGAATTTATTTACGCATCCAACGAGCAAGCGCTGATCAAAGCGTTTGATAGTCAAGCAAGCACACCGGCAGTACACACCAAATTGATGGACAAACTCACTGACTACTTTTTTACTGGTGGTATGCCGGAAGCCGTTTCTGCTTGGTATCAGTATAAGGATTCAAGCATTCTAGAGCGTGTTGAAAAAGTCACAAAAATTCATGCCTATTTAGTGGAAGGTTATCGCCGCGATTTTGGTAAGTACGCGGGCAAGGTCGACGCCACACTGATTGAATCGGTATTTAATAGCATTCCAGCCCAGCTATCACTTGTCAGCGATGAGTCGGTTAAACGCTTTAAATTTAAGCATGTGCATGAACGTAAATCTCGTTATAGCGATTTTGAAACCGCGATCCATTGGCTTAACTGCTGCCGCTTAGCTTTGCCAAACTACCCTATTGAAGGATTGCCGAAATCTCCGTTAGCGGCCTATAAAAAAGAAAATATGGTGAAACTGTTTCTGTTTGATGTGGGCCTGCTTAATCATATGCTCGGCAGCAGTTATAAAGAAATTAAGCAACAAAACTATGATCTCTCTGTTTATAACTACAGAGGCTATGTGGCTGAAAACTTTGTGCAACAAGAGCTCACTGCCATTGGCGTTGACCCAAGCTATTCATGGAATGACGCCCGCGCCGAAATCGAATTTATTTTGGCGACCGATGAAGGCGATATCGTCCCTGTGGAGGTCAAAAGTGGTAAACGTACAAGAGCAAAATCGTTGGCATCCTACGTTGAAAAATGTACTCCAAGTAAAACCTTTAAGTTAACGGGTACACAAGGCTCATCCGCATTAGAGCAAACCAATATCGTGATGCCTTTGTATTTCACGCAGTATTTACCACAGAGATGGTAAAAGCGCGTTGCTTAGACCCCGAGGTCTACACAAAGTGACTTCATAGGTAACAATTTGTAGACCTTTGGTGGGCTTACAACCTTTCAACCAACCCTCAATCGGTTTTTTGCTAACGTCATTTGGCCAGCCTATCGCCTCATCGTTTAAAGCAAATCACTCAAGCGATTTAACAGTGCTTTACGGCTATTATTCGCCACAACAAAGCGCTTAAAACGTTGTTCAAACGCCGCTTCATCCGCTTTGAACTGATAGGCCTCAAACAGCTGATGCAGATAGCTTGATGCCGCATCGTAACCACTGGCGCAAGTGCGATCCGCTTGCTCTTGTGCTTGCTGCCAGTAGTGCTCATGTTGATTGTAGATATCCGTCAACGCTTTTTCTTTTTCCGCTTTTTCGATAGCTAATTTTTTTGCGAGTGCTGCGGCTTGCTCTTGCTGTAATTGACTTTGCGCTTGCTCAATGAAAGGAGAAATGACGGCGGAGGTTAACCAGTATTGATAGATCTCGTCTGTGTTGACAGGTTCTTTTCGCGTCAGCGCTAAGGCTTGGTGTCGGGTTAGCTGGCCTTGCTCAAACAGCGTGCGTAAAAGCGTGTCTTTCTCTGCTTGCGAGAGATTATGGAGCCACGAATCAAACTGAAATTGGGTTTGTTTGGCTAGGTGACTGGGTTGCTCCTTCAGCACCATGGCCAGAGCCTTAACTAATGCTAAGGGAATATCATACAGCGCTGCAAACGCCTGCTCCTCTTCACTGAAGTGCTCAAAATCGAATTGAATTAACGGCACTCGCTCAACGTCATCATTAAAATCAAACATTTTGAGCCACATAAAGTACACAAGGCGCCAATCCCCTTGCATTAACCCGCTGCGTAACCCAGCTAAATGCTGGAAAAAGTCGTCAGCATGCTCATCGTCAAAATACTCATCATACTCCTCAAGGGAAAAAATCAGCAACTGCCACTCATCGTTTTCGTGAATATGAAGTCCATCACTTGAAAAGCCAAGTAACGCATCTGGAAGCGTTCCTGCTGGTAGCTTGATGTATACATCGATTGAGCCCCAATCGGCATAGTAAAAACCGATATCAAAGTATTTTAACATCAGCTCAAAAGGCTCGGCCTTTAGATCACTGTAGGTGTAATACACCTGAAAGGACGTAGCGCTGATCTCGGCACGGCTTGAAATGGCCCTGAGTGCTTGACGTGCTTTAGCATCTAAATACCCATCCAGACGCTCAAATTTATAGTATTGATATTCGCTCACGATGACCTTGCTATCTATTTATTGTGAATTGAAAAGTTTGTTTTACTTTCATTGAAAAAGCGCTGCATTTTCTTGTTTGCGCTGCTCCAATGTCTTAGCAATCGCAGACACTGTTGTTTTACTGATCTCTAGCTGCGTCGCAAGATAAGCAAATTGGCTGATGGCTTCTGCGACTTCTTCAATGACTTGCCTTGCATCATGCCAACTCCCATAGCCCGCACTGGTCGCTAGTTTTTGCATCACCTTAAGCGGTGGCGCTTTACCATAACCTCCGAACACAGTGGCGTGTTCGTTGAATGGATGTGGGCTGTAAGTCACATCGTAAAAAGGGGCAGGATCCCATTGACCGTCATCCGCTTGCAAAAACGCCCAGTTTTTACTGTGGTCGTCTTGATTAGACGACAGCAGATTAAAAATGGCGCGGCGAAATTGCAGTTGTCCAGCCGCTGGCGATTTACACAACTGACGGCTGGCTTTAATTAAATCAATGTAATCTAAACTTGGCGTTCGAAAGTCTGCATCCATTAGCCCGCAAGCGCTGTGCATATGCAGGCGACCTGAACTGCGATTACTGCCTAAATCGGCCTGTTCAGTGACATAATCAAAACGCTTAAGCGCTAACCAGGCAGGCGCACCGCTGGTAGGTGGTGCTTCAATGAGTTGCCATTGCGGCGGTTGACACTTAGCAAGTTCTGCCATTTGTAAATAAACTGCCTCGCACAAACCTTCTTCATGCCCGAGCGCGAGATTTTTAGAAGTAAATTTAATCAGCCAAGCCTCATCTCCAAGCTGAGCGAAGGTTCGACAATACTGAGTTTCCCCAGCAGGCATATAAATTTGTGCCTTAGGCCTTGCCCCACCCGAACTACCTCCGGCGACTAATGCGGCCAACACCTGTTGAGTATGCCCATCTAACTCATCGTGATTATCATCCATATAATCTGACATCGAAGAATCGAACAGCGTTTGTGCTTCTAAGCCTAACGTCGCTAAATCAATATCCGCGTGCGTGGTGGCTGAAAACTCAGACACCGGAGAAAAAGACAATGCTCCCATGCCTTTATCACCGACAAAGGCCAGTCTATCCATCGCCGTTAATTGATTAGGTAGGATGCCCTTTTGCCGGAAAATACGATCTTGTAACAGCATGCCCCAGCCATCGGGTAAACAATCTCCAAATACGCCATGTACACCTTGGTGCGGCGCTTTAGGAGCGACTTGAACTTGCGCGTTCGCATGCAAGGTAAAAGGTGATAAGTTGCCAAACTGCTGCAAGTAGCTGTCTGCATACTGGAAAAAAACGCCTTGCCGATTCTGCGCCAAGACCCCTACTGCAACCTGCTCACCTGAACTTAAGGTGCGAGTCACGGCGAGTTTTTGAATGGGTTTAAAACTCATCTTTTAGCACCTCATCAATACTAGAGGGCATAGTGACCCGTTCTTTGCTAGGTTGTGTGAGTTGATAGAGCCTCTCTAGCGAATCAAGGGTCTGCCATAGCAACAGCAATTGGCGAAATGAAATTTGCCCGGTCAGCTCAAATTTCTTAATGGTGGCCGCAGGTACGCAGCTTCGCTCAGCAAGCGCCGCTCGTGACAGCTTTGCCTGCTTTCGTAACTCACGTAAATAAGCCGCATAGGCGTGGCTTACATCGGTATCATCAAGTAAGGTAAATTTCATCCGCAAAGGCCAAATGGATACAGTCATATCCATTATATCGAAATAAAACATAAAGTGGATATTATTGTATCCATTATTAAATAAAGTGTTGAAAAAATTACTCGATAAAGCCCTTCAAAACTGCTATGTTTTGCTCTAACAGCAGCATAAAAACGACACTGTTTTTCCATTGCTAACCACTAAGATTTAGTAAAAGCCATAGGCAAGTGGTGGGCAGTTTGGTGGGCAAACAGGCATTTTTGAACGGTTTCTTTTCGATAACTCATTGAGTTTGTTAGGGTCTAGACCGCTACTCAATGAGCAGATCCAGAATATTGAATAAAGCTCAGTAACCCTTAGTAAATCGAACAATAAACTTAGAAACCTCGCGATATCGCGAGGTTTTTTTAAGCTTTTACCATAAGTGCTTATCAGCGCCCTCCCTCAACCTATAGTTACAAATCAAAAGTGGTTATTTGAGCTATATATCTGTTGCTTTATATTTGAGTAAGCAGTGAATAAATCAGTCGTACTCAATAACAATAAATGCATCAGGGGCAGTGGATGTTTTCAATTCATGTAGAGCGGATTATCGACCAGCCAATAGACTTTGTTTTTGCCACGTTAAGTGACCATGCAAACTATGCACAATTTAAAGGCGTGGAAGCATCCAACCTTATTGTTGAAGGTAAGTTGGAACAAAATGGTCTTGGTGCTGTGCGAGAGATTATTGCGGGTGGGGCCAACTTGCATGAAGAAATAGTCGCTTACGATCCTCCCTATAAATTAGGCTATAAAGTGGTGAAGTCAAAACCGCTTCCTTATGATCACCAATTAGGTGAAATTACGTTGAAGAAAATCGACGGCAAAACCCATGCGACATGGCGCTCGGTAGGTCATATCACCGTTTTTGTTTTAGGTAGTTTATATTTCGATAAGCAAATTCAAAAAAATGGCGGCAAAGCCTTCGGCAGTATTCTTAAGCAGATTGGGAATATGCCACGCTAATTGATAACACTTCCATTCGCACTAGGCCGAGCTTGGATAGATAATTCATCTCCCCACTTCCGGCATAGTGCTTATGGCGTATTGTTGAAGAGCCAACGCGACACTAATGCGGCGGACACTGCGCTAACGCAATATCAGGCTTTGCCTTCAATCAAAAAGTGATTACTGATGGTGCCAGCTTGACGTGCCTTTAAATGGGGAAGATAAGCTGGGTCTGACATAAACGCTTTACCAGCATCTACAGATGGCCATTCGATAATAACCCGCGCCGCTTCTTTATTACCGCTACCTTCTACAAATTCGTAGTTAGTGCTATTAGCTAAATATACTCCACCGTGTTTCGACACTATGTCGCCCACGCTTTCCATATACGCTGGAACCCAACTCTCATCTTTAACGATTACATCCAATACTGAGTAAGCTTTCATCTGGCTATTTTCCTATTTAAGAAATATTTGTGCACCACGCTAAGGGGCGAACTGTGCATGCGCTGTTAGTAAAGGCTACTGGTAAAAAAATGATTAGCAGTATCTTCTACTCATTTAGGCGCTAGTGCTTAATGTTGGCTAAAGCATAGCAGTTCACCATAAATTGATAATTAGCCTAATCATTGAATGAGTTTATGGTGAAACAGGATAATCAACTTCGCTCTATTAATTACAGGTATTTCTTAAGGAAGTCTTGATGATACGGTAACGCCGATACCTGTTTATCTACCTGTTGTTTTAAGCCGGCTAGAAACCGCTCAAGTTCGGTTTCAGACATTTCATCGGCTACCCGATGATATTGCTCTGGCACCACGCCTTGCCCCATCATAACTTGTGTCCACGAATCGACGCGGAAGATATCCCCATCATCTAAAAACACTCTTCCAGTTTGTTTAAATAGGTTTATTTTGTGGGTGAGGGAAGGGGGAATATCCATGCTATTGCAATGTTCCCAGAATGGGCTGTCTTTTCGGTTGGTCACTTTATAGTGCATCACAATAAAATCGAGAATGGCTGCCATTTCACTGTTGTACTTATTATTGTATTCATCTACGGTCGATTGGGTTATTCCATCAAATGGAAACAAGCGCATTAAGCGTACAATACCGGTCATGATCAGGTGAATACTAGTAGACTCCAAAGGTTCGATAAAACCGCTGGCTAACCCTAATGCAACACAGTTTTTATTCCACCCTAACCGACGTTTACCTGGTGTAAATCTTATAATTCTTGGTTCATTTAACGTCTCGCCTTCTATGGCACTTAATAAGGTGTCTTTAGCTTCGTCGTCGCTCATATAATTGCTGCAGTAAACTAAACCATTACCCACTCGATTTTGAAGCGGAATTTTCCAGCGCCAGCCCGCAGTATGTGCCACACTTTTTGTATAAGGAATGGGCGCGCCCGTCGACGCGGTTTGTACTGCCAAAGCACTGTCGCAGGGAAGCCAATGGCTCCAGTTTTCATACCCGGTGTGAAGCGCCTTTTCTATTAAAAGTCCCTTAAATCCCGTGCAATCGATAAATAAGTCGCCAGCAATTTCTTTATCATCCGATAACTTTATACTTGTTATACACCCCGTTTGTGAGCGTTTACTTACATGCTGAATATCATCTTCAATATGCGTCACTCCCGCCTCTAATGCCAACCCTTTTAAAAAGCGACCGTAGGCCACGGCGTCAAAGTGATAGGCGAAGTTCATTGGCATGCGTTCGCCGTAGGCAAACTTACCCTCTTTCGCGGCTTTTAATTCGGTGCAGTAATCACCGAAGTCACCACCAAAACCCAGGTCTTTTGCTCGTAACCAAAAGTGATGAAATTCGCCTGCCCAGCACTCTCGACCTGTTACCCCAAATGAATGGATGTAACTGTGATTTTGCTCTCGCCAGTTTTCGAATTCTATGCCCAATTTGAAGGTGGCATTGGTGGCACGCATGAAGGCTTTTTCGTCTATACCGAGGAGCTTGTGGAACGTACGAATAGGGGGGATGGTCGCCTCGCCAACACCAACAATGCCGATATCTTTTGATTCTACCAGCGTAATGGAAAGGGATTTGCCGAGTAATTTTGAAAGCGCTGTCGCCGCCATCCAGCCAGCGGTGCCACCACCTGCAATCACGACACGCTTTACTGGGCTAGTTTTCGCTCCCGAAGTGTTTGAATTATCGGAATCCGATGACATCATGGCGAGGTCCTTCTTTCTTGTCGTTATCATTTGTTGTGGTTTCTTTCTCTACACAATGAGAAATGGCGGTGAGTAAATCGCGGTTAGTTGGCAATCCAGCAAGCAATTGGCGTTTGCCTTGTTGTAAGCTCTGTTTTACCGCGAAGGCTTTATTCACCATGTCGCTGTTTTTATCAAGCTGCCGGCCATTGGTGTGAAAACCCATTCCATACAAAATATACTGATAGCTTGCTGAGGGAAAGATCTCTTCGTTTTCAATAAGGTCGTAACGAGAGGGGGCTTGGTACTGCCATAAATCGAGTAAGGCGTTTAGCGAGTCTGGAATGCTGTTTTCGCTTCGCTGCGCCTTCCAATATGGCTCTGTTCTCTCGCTTAATACATAGTGTAGTTTTAAAAAGTCGATAACTCTTTCCCAGCGATAGGTAAAACGCTGATTGTAACGCGTGGCCACGTGGCTCATGTGTTTTCGGTTCTGCGGAAACTGATCGCACAGCATGCGAATACCCAATTCAACCATCGCAATTGCCGAGGCCTCTAACGGCTCGATAAAGCCTGATGACATACCCATACCAATACAGTTATTCACCCAAAACTGCTTTCGGTAGCCTGGGTCGAACTGTAAATGTCTATAGTTGAGGTTCTCTATCTCAGTTTTAGGCAACTGCTTCGCTAAGTGTTCGCGCAGTATAGATTCTGCATCTTCCTCACTCGCATACTCACTAGCATAAACTAGCCCCACACCACGGCGGTGTTGCAAGCCAATATCCCACGTCCATCCGCAGGTTTGGGCTGTGGCGATTGTCGTTGAAGCAATGGTATCGGCAGATGCCGACAAGTCGCTGCTGCCATAAGGCACCTGTACGGCCACGGCGCGGTTATTTAGCAGCACCGACGACACTGAATGCCATGGCACATGGTAATGTTTGTCGATTAATAGCCCTTGTTGACCGCTACAATCAATAAACAAGTCACCTTTTATCGTATCGCCGTTTTCAGTCACCAGCGACTCGATATCGCCATTATCTTGTGTAACCACGTTCGCAATATGCGCTTGCGTGTGCTTTACACCTAAGCTGGTTTTACAATGGTTTGTAAGCAGGGTCGCTAATGCGGAGGCGTCAAAATGATAGCCGTAATTGAGCACGTAGGCATATTCTGGTGTTGTGCTTTGCTTTGGTGCTAGCCCAGCATCGCAAATATCGGGTTGTAAGCAAAAGCTTTGCTCAAACGATTCGTTACTGAAAAACTGTTGCCAGCAACGGTGAATATCAAGTTCAGTATAGCCTGTGGGTGTCGTGAAAGGGTGTTGGTATTTGTCACCTTGATGGCCGTTGCGCCAACCAGCAAAAGTAGAGCCTTGTTTAAAGGATGCGTGACAGCAAGTAAGAAAATCCGCTTCCTTAATACCTATTTCTTGCAGTGTATCCCGTAAGGAAGGCCAAGAGCCTTCTCCCACGCCGATACTCGGCACATTAGGTGATTCCACCAGTGTAATGTGTATGGCGCTTTCTTCACGAATGTGTTGTGCGTGGTTTGGGTTGTTGCTATTGGTATTTGTTCTGTTGCTTATTCTTTTACCCAGCCTAGCGGCTAATACTCCAGCGCACAGCCAACCAGCGGTTCCACCGCCCACAATGACTACATGCTTAATAGGTTGGTTCGACACTGTTTACCCTTTTCATTTTGTGTAGGGGGTTTGTTTCTTTATTACTAAGCGTTGTGTTTAATTTAGTATTTTATTTAGGATCCACTATGACAAAAAAGCCCATTGAGGTGCAACGCATTCCACCCCAATAGGCCATATATCATCTAAGCGTACGCTTTATTTAAAAGGTGTAACGAGCACCCAATGCGTAACGTGCGCCTAATTCATCTAGTTGCCATAGCATTGCGCTAGTTCTTCCGTGTCGACGAATATTTTCATCGGTAATGTTTATCCCTTCAAACGATACCGTTAATGCGTCAGACACCTCATACGACATACTAAAATCAATTTGTGAGTATGCTTCGGTATAACCTGGCTCATTCACATATTGAGACGTCGTATCTAGGAACTTATCACGCCAGTTATAGGCAATACGCGCTTGAAGTGCATCCATTTCATACATAAATATCAGGTTAGCGGTATCACTTAAGCCGACTAGCGCAAACTGCGTAATACTTGGGTTGGCGTTGTTATCAAACCCGATATCACCTGTAACCGTTGTATAGTTCGCTTGAATACCAAAACCGGTATCGCCGAAGAAGTGCTGGGCAGCCAGCTCAAATCCGTAAATATTGGCGTTTTTGTTATTCACTGGCTTCGAATTGATGAAAGTCATCAATGGATCGTCACCATTTGGAATAATGTCGTATGCCGCTTCGAACTGTTCGTCGGTCATAGAGTCGTAATCGACACCATTTTCCATTGCAGCGACCATGTTAAATAACGAGGTATCGCTGATAGGAATGCCGCGGGCTTCAAGTTCGTCCATAGCTGCTTGTGCACGAGGACCTGCCGTAGCGTCCGTCAACCCAAATATGTTCTCTTCAACTTGTTCGTTACCAATAAAGTTTTTAACCCGTTTATCGTAAAAACCTACTGATACGTAGCTGGTTTCATCAAAGTAGTATTCTAGCGATAAATCTACGTTGTCTGATTCAAGCGGTATAAGAGCAGGGTTACCTGAGCTTGCCGTAGCCGTTGGGCCATCACTAAGAAGGGTAGGGCTACTTGGCGTACCAACAGTAGAAGCCGCACTTAAGTTGTTGTAAGTCGGTCTAGCTATGGTTTTGCTATAGGAGAAACGCGCAATCACATTTTCCATCACTTCGATATCGAAATCTAACGCAGGAAGGAAATGGTCATAGCTTGAATCAACTTCAACATCTTCCATGTCGCTACCGAAACGAACGTTAAAGTCGTTGTTTCCTTCCCATGCGATACCGCTAGGTAAGCTGATATTTGCAATAGAAGTGACATCCGTATTTTCGTAACGAATACCGGTCAATAAGTTATATTCCATACCATTGAGTTCACCGGATAAATCGAGTTCAAAATAAACCGATGTAATATCTTCTTCAATAGTCCGGTTAGTGGCAAATGGGTTGTTGGCAAGTAAATCGAAACCATACTCTTGGGCAGCGAAGGCACCAATTTCAGCCACGCTACCGGTAAACCCTTGCGAAAACATACCTGTGGTATTGAAGTCGCTGAATTCACTGGCTAAATCGAGAGGGGTTAATGAACCTGCTGGCAATTCACCTGGATTTTCAATACCCCAGTTACCCATGGTATGACGAGTAAGTGATTGTAGCGACGTACTTTCCATAGCACGAGATTCAATACCGAAGTTAATACTTCCGGTATCCATAGCATAGCTACCGTCAATACGAGCTTGGGTAATTTCTGTTTCTTGTGAAGCAAAGTTCATATCAAGAATTGATGTACCCACATCGTCTTGGTCAAGTACGCCGTTTCCATTTAGATTCGTACGAGAAACATCGTCGAAATCTAGCATCATGATAGGGAAGTCGCCGGAGAAATCGACACCTTGACCGCGAGCAACGTTCGCACCAAGTCCAAGGTTTGTCCATGTACCGTAAGGTGAATCTGGTCGACCTTCTGCAGTAGAATTATGCAAGTCGAAATGCAGCGTTAAATCATCGGTAGCAAAGTATTTAACGTTAAAACCTACTGATTTATTTTCGTTAACCTGATTAAGCTCTTGTATCGCTAAGCCCAAGTCACGAGGCAATAAATCTCTACGCTCTTGCGTAATCAGCACGGGAGTTTTAACCGTATTGTCATCGAAGGTTAGGTTGGTAAAGTAACGGTCGTCCATCCAAATCGACTGCTCTGCACGAGCTTCGTATAAGTCTTGTTTTGAATACGTGTAGTCTAGGGTAGCCACGAGATCATCACTTGGCGCATACTGAAAAGTAAGCTGGGCGTTGGTACGCTCACGCTCTCTGTCCGCCATGTAGTAACGTAAATCTGAAGGGATACCAAATAATTGCCCCATTGCTGGTGCATTATTTAGAACGATAGGATCACCACTATCTGGATTAGCCGGATCTGGAGATTGTGGTACCGTGCCATTAAACGGATTTACTCGCCATTCATTAACGAATGCGCCTTGTGCGGCACTATCACGTTGCTGGTAGGACCCAGTAAAGGTCACCCCAAATACTCTGTCGTCGTTTAAGTAGTTAATAAACCCAGACAGCTCTGGCGTGACATCGTCACCCACGCGATTTGTCGTGTCATGCAGTGCTTTCGCACCGACACTCGCCATGATGCCAGTTTCAGACGCATCGAATGGTCTTGCAGTACGAATATTAACTGAGGCACCAATACCACCAGTAGCTATACTTGCGCGACCGGTTTTATAAACCTCTACAGCACGGACACTTTCAGATGCTAAATCAGAAAAGTTAAATGCACGAGAATTACCAACACTACCGCCATTAGGTAACGCAGCGCCTGGCATCGTTCTGCCATTTAACGTCACCATGTTGAAATCGGGGCCGAAACCACGCGCCGTAATTTGGCTACCTTCACCGTTATTTCGGCTTATCGATATACCGGTAATACGTTGAAGGGATTCTGCTAAGTTTGTATCAGGAAACTTACCAATGTCTTCAGCGGAAATAGCATCAACAACACCCGCTGAATCGCGCTTAATGCCCATCGATTCTTGAACACTGCTTCGAATCCCAGATACTTGAATGACTTCTATATTGTCATTTTCGCTAGCTTCCTGTGCTTGTACTGGGAACATCAGGCCTGTTCCCAATATTAAAGACAGACTAGTAGCGATTTTAGATTTGTATAGCTTGTTATGTGTCACTGTCTTTCTCTCTTATGTTGTGCTGAGTAATGAGCGCTTCCCAAGAAAGGGCTTTCTCAGGTTTACCAACGAAACACCCGCAAGAGAAAGCGCTTTCTCAAAACTAAGTCATCCTAGACTAAAGATCAACATTTTTTTCACACAAACTTCACAACGAAAAATAAGCTTAATATTAGATAACTGTTCTTATTTATATTTATTATTATAAATCAAAAACTTGAATTATACCCTCAAGTGAAATCTGTGAACATCAACCAGCCAAATGTAAACAGGGAATCTGTAACGTAAAGATAAAATATAACAACTTTACAAAGAAAGCGCTTTCTCAAAATGTTGTGTTCATGCTATAAACAAAATAGGTGAAGTCATCCGTAGCGTTTATTTTTCACGCATTCAAACTTTCACCTCGCTACATTACCGAGAATTGTAATAGGACCCTAAGAAATGATGAAAGACATCGAGCTACCCAAAACAAGCCCCATGTTAGATAAAGAATTTACCTTTGGAACAGCGACTTCTTCTTTTCAAATAGAGGGAGATGCTGAAAATCGAATGGAAAGTATTTGGGATGTTTTTTGTCGCACGCCTGGGGCAGTAGCTGATAATTCTGATGGCGTGGTAGCTTGTGAACATATTCTTAGGTGGCGCGATGATGTTGAAATGCTCAAACAACTTGGCGTAGATGCGTATCGTTTTTCTATATCTTGGCCTCGAGTGATGACTCAGGATGGCGAATTAAATAAAAAAGGCGTTTCTTTTTATATTCAATTACTTGATGTGCTAATTGAAGCGAATATAAAACCGTTCGTCACCCTTTACCATTGGGATTTACCACAGTATTTAGAGGCAAAAGGCGGATGGCTGTATCGTCAAACCGCTTACGATTTCGCAAACTATGCTGATAAAATTACCACAGCCCTTGGCGATCGAGTTTATTCTTATGCCACTTTCAACGAACCCTTTTGTTCTGCATATTTAGGCTATGAAATTGGTGTTCATGCGCCTGGCCGAAAAGGAAGAAAGTTCGGTCGAGCTGCCGCCCATCACATTTTACTTGCCCACGGACTAGGTATGCAGGTACTAAGAAAAAATGCGCCTCATGCTTTGAACGGTATCGTGTTGAATTTTACCCCGTGCTATAGCGCATCAGATTCTGAAGCCGATAAGCTCGCCACAGAAATGGCAGATCAATATATAAATCAATGGTATATGCAACCTGTGATGGAAGGGAGTTATCCCTATGTTATCGAGGCATTAGCAGATAGTGACAAGCCTCCCATCGAATCAGGTGACATGGAAATTATTTGTCAGCCTTTAGATTTTCTTGGCATTAACTTCTATACCCGTCTTCATTACTATGCTCCACATAAAGCAGAAGATCTCTTTCACGAGCACGCCCACCAAGCCCCCATGACGGATATTGGTTGGGAAATTTACCCTGAAGCTTTACGTGAACTGCTCGTTTCTTTGGATGAGCGTTATAAACTTCCACCTGTATACATTACCGAGAACGGGGCTGCCATGGCAGATGTAGTCCAAGATGGTATGGTAGACGACGAAGATAGAATAGACTATTACACTGGCCACCTAAACGCGGTTAATGAAGCGATGGAATCAGGCGTAAAAGTGAGTGGTTACTTCGCGTGGAGCCTCATGGATAACTTTGAATGGGCCGAGGGCTATGAAAAGCGGTTCGGTCTTGTCTATGTCGATTTCGAAACCCAAGAACGTACTTTTAAAAATAGTGCGAAGGCTTACCAACGTTTATTAGCTAGTCGTAAATAACAAATATAAAAGGAATACGCTGTGAATCATTCGTTGAGTGTGCGGGAAAAGATTGGTTATGGGTTGGGCGATGCAGCGGCTAATCTAGTCTGGCGAGGCGCCCTTGCATACTTGGCGGTGTTTTACACAGATACCTTTGGGTTAACTGCTGCGGCCGCTGCCATGCTTTTTTTGGTGGTACGTCTTACGGATGGCGTTACTGACATCATCATGGGAATGATTGCCGATAGAACGCAAACTAAACTCGGTAAATTTCGACCCTGGATATTAGGCTCTACCCCTTTTTTAGGCTTATTCATGGTGCTGTGTTTCACCACACCTGATTTTTCTTATACGAATAAGCTCATCTATGCCTACCTAACCTACATAGGGCTAACCTTAGCTTACACGGTTAATAACGTACCCTATTCAGCGCTAATGGGCGTGATGACAAGCGACGACCGAGAGCGAACCAGTTTATCCGGCTTTCGATTTGCTGGAGCTTTTATGGGAGGACTGCTCGTCATGGGGTGCTTACCTATGCTAGTTGCGTTCTTCGGTGAAGGTAATACTGCAAAGGGTTATCAATATGCCATGTACCTTTTTGCTACTCTCTTAGTCGCATTGATGTTCACGACTGTGGCCACCACCAAGGAGAGGGTTCCAGTAGCGCAAAACGACGGAGCAAGCTTACTTCAAGAACTAAAAGACTTGTCTCGTCAGCTACCGTTAATTCTGTTCCCGCTGTCGGCCATTACTGCCTTTTTCTATTATAGAAATTGGCCAAGTGGCATCGCTTTCGTTGTGGTCATTTCGATAACATCCATCTTTATTAAGCGCCTTGTAAATCGACCTGAAGCGAGCAATAGTCGTTCACAACAAGACATCATTGATTTACTTACCAATAAACCCTGGGTCATTTTGCTAGGCATGGGCTTCCTTACTATGATGTTTAACGGCATAAAGTACGGTGTCATTGCCTATTACTTTAAGTACTACATTGGTGATGAATTGCTCACCGGATATTATTTTATTGCCTTATTGGTGGTATCGATATTAGGCGCATTGGCCACGTCAGCATTATCGCGTTTTATGGGCAGGAAAAAGCTATTTATTCTCTCGTTATTGGCTAGCAGCGCACTTACATGTGCAATTTACTTTGTGCCACTAGGTTCTGTTACGGGCATATTTGTATTGGGATGTAGTGCGGAGTTTTTCGCTGCGATCATGCCAACCTTATTCTTTTCCATGCTTGGCGACTCTGCAGATTATAACGAATGGCGTACAGGCCGAAGAGCGACAGGCTTAGTTTATTCAGCAGGCTCTTTTGTACAGAAAACCGGTGGAGGCTTTGCAGGTGCTCTCGTTCTGTTGGTACTAGGAAGTTATGGTTATGACGGCATGCAAGTCGATTCCATTTCGCAAACCTTACCGGGCATGCAGGCATTGATGAGCTGGATACCTGCCTGCTTTGGTATAGCAGGCGCACTCCTAATTATGCTTTATCCGCTCACCGATGCGCGCCAACAAGAAGTAACAGAGACTTTACTTAAGCGACGTAGCGCAACTGCCTGAATAACGGCATAATGCGCAGTATATAATGCGAACACCGTATTGATGGGCATTGGAAAACTAAGTTAGGGGAAGTAATACGTGGCAACAATCTATGAAGTAGCTGATAAGGCAGGGGTCTCGTTGTCGACGGTATCTCGGGTATTGAACGGTAAAACTACTGTAAATCCCGCCTTAAAAGCCAAGGTAGAAGAAGCCATGTTAGCGCTAAACTATCGCCCCAACTCCATTGCTCGTTCACTGGCCACCAGCCGCTCAGATAGTGTAGGTATTCTCGTTTCAGAGTTAAACTCACCATTTTTTGGTGACTTGATGCAAGCAGTAGAGTTGACGCTGAGAGCCGCTGATAAGCACGTCATTATTACAGTAGGGCACAATAACTTAGAAACCGAACAAGACGCGGTCGAATTTCTAATTGGTCGTAATTGCGATGCTATTATCATGCATGCTGAAGCCATGAGTGATGAGTATTTAAAAACGCTGAATTCATCTCGCCTCCCAATTTCTTTGGTAAACCGCCAAGTTGATGGTGTGGGAGAAGGATGTATTGTGTTAGACAATGAAAAAGGCGGCTATTTAGCCACGCAGCACCTTATTAGCTTAGGCCATAAGAATATTGCTTATATATCAGGGCCTTCTGATAAGTGCGATGCCAATCAACGACTGGCAGGTCATAAGCGCGCGCTTAAAGAAGCAGGGATAGCCTTTACCCCGAATTTAGTCTTTGAAGGAAGCTACACCGAAGAAGACGGTAAAGCAGGTTTGTTAGAGTTACTTTCAGGCGACTCGCCTTTTTCAGCACTGGTATGTGCTAATGATTGGATGGCCTCAGGGGCGATGAGCTGTGCCAGAGATTTAGGAATGAACCTGCCACAAGATTTGTCTATCGTGGGTTTTGATGATGCCGTTTTTGCGCACCATGTATTCCCACGCCTAACCACGGTTAGCAACCCTATCTCAGACATGGCTGCTATGTCAGCACGTCATATTTTAAATGTAGTTTATGGCTACAAAGATGAAGTGCAAACCTTGTTTCAACCTTCATTGATAATACGAGAATCGACTATGGCGTATGAGGCCTAAGTTATTGCTATAACTCCTTATAAGTACTCCCTTTAAAGGGCGCATAAGTACACTTAAGCAATGCGTAAACAGCTCTATGGCGCAGTTTCAATTTAAGATAAACTGATTTGTACTGTTTCATGTGAAACCTTTTCGTCCTTCGGAGCGACACATATATGCGTTTAACTATTACCGCCATCTTATTACTCAGTTGCGTGAATACTGTTGCTGCTGAGGTGTTGACCTCAACAACACAGCCGCATAGTGATACCAAAGTTCAGCCATTGCTAGAAGACGAGATAAAAGTAAACAAGGTGCTCGATTCACTACACCAATTTGCCTCCGATGCAAACTTCGACAGCTACTTTTCACTGTATAGCGACAATGCTATTTTCATTGGTACAGATGCTAGCGAGGTATGGACAATGAGTGCCTTTAAAGCTTATGCACAACCTCACTTTTCGAAAGGACGTGGATGGACATATACCCCCCATTCAAGACATATATATTTTTCAAATAACCGCGATGTGGCGTGGTTCGATGAACTTCTAGATAACGATAGCTTAGGAGTGACACGTGGAACCGGTGTATTGATATTAGAGAACCATAAGTGGAAAGTAAGCCAATATCACTTAACCATTCCCGTTCCAAATGCGCTTGCCGATAGCGTTGCAGAGCAAATTAAATCGCATAGAAAAAAGGGCCAATAAAGGCCCTTTCTTATTAGTTAGCAGCGAACGTTATGACTGAGTTAGCGGCTGAATCTCTAACTCCACACGACGGTTCATCGATCTATTTGCCGCAGTGTCATTTGGCACTTTAGGCTGATATTCACCCATACCTACTGTGGTAATGCGAGTAGAATTAACGCTGTAATTCAATAATACATTTCTAACCGCACCCGCACGGCGCTCAGATAAACCTTGGTTATATTGCTCTGACCCTGTGTCATCAGTATGACCTTTTATCATCAGTACTGTCTTTTCATAGTTATTCACTACTTTGGCAACATCTTGAAGTACGGGGTTAAAGTTAGGGCTGATAGAAGAACTATCGGTAGCAAATGTTATATCGCCAGGCATGATCAAACGTAAATTGTCGCCTTCTCGAACTACTTGAACGCCGGTATCAGATAATTCACTTCGAAGCGCTTCTTCTTGCTTGTCCATGTATCCACCAATCGCGCCACCCGCAATGGCACCAACTGCCGCACCCCACGCGTAGCGACTTTTGTCATTATCTCCCGTCGCCTTACCTAACAACGCGCCCATGACAGCACCAATAGCTGCACCTTTCTGCGAGTTCGATGGATCGTTAGCACAGCCAGCAACGGCTAAAGATGCCGCAATTAAAGTAATTCCTATTTTCTTTTTCATAACATCCTCGGTACGTCGTTATCAACTTTTCAAGTGATGGCGAGCTTACGCCTACTTTTAAACTTTACAGTTACATGCTCGCGTCACTGCTATCTTTACTGTTACTAATTTATCGTCTCAATCTATTGTCCAATACGTATTGAGCGAAATTTGTCGAGCACTAATTATTAACTAACTATTAAGTAGTACAGCAATATGCATTCCACATTCATTAACTGGCATGAGTGTAACCAATAAAAGAAAATCGTTAAGGGCATTATAGAGGAAGTTAACTGAACGTAAGCTAAATGGCAGCTTATAGTGCAAGCCTTGAAGTGCCTTCCTACGATACGTAATATTTCGATAGGCGGGTGATAACAAACTTATTACGCACGCCGCGTTTGAATAATGTTCGGATGTATAATGTGAAGGTGTTTGTAAAGGGTACAGACAAACGCAACGTTCTTACTTAGTCGCGTTTTTACGACAGTGTGTGTTTAGCGTTCTGCTCAACTCGTACAGAACATATCCATTGGAATATGTTTTAGTGCTTACCCGATAGAGACCGAGCGTTCGAAAAAGGCGTTCACGTCAATTTTATAATCGGAAGCAATAGCCGCTTTTGACACCTTAACGTTTTTTTCTGATGCTAAATCGATATCTTTTGGCTCAAGAAAATGTGCATTTCGAACAGAATAAAATACCTTAACTTTAGGCGCTAATGGCGAGTCAGTTTGTTCAATAACCATGGCAAGTCGTTCATTCGACAATAGGACTAGGCTTCCTACCGGATAGATACCCATACATTTTATAAATTGTTGTACCAATGGTAAATCTAATCGTGACGGCGCATCGCTTAGCAATATAGAAAACGCTTTTTGGCTCGACATACCAGATTTATACACTCTATCTGCAGTTAAGGCATCGTACATATCCGCAATAGCTAACATGCGGCCTTCACGGCTGATGTTTTCACCTTTAGTGCCCATAGGGTACCCTAAACCATCTAAGCGCTCGTGATGCTCACTGATAGTTCTAATTAAGGTTTTGTCTAAGTCGGTTTCATTTAAATAATCTACCCCGTGTTTAACATGCCCTTTCATGATGTCCATTTCATCGTCAGTTAAACGGCCAGGCTTATGCAGAATTTCATCCGGTATTTGAATTTTACCCAAGTCATGTAGAAAACCTGAATATGAGAGATCTTGAACTTCGCTTTCAGACATTCCTAAATGACGACCAAAGTTAGCCAGTAATATAGCAACATTTAAAGAATGTTCTAAGAGGTAGTCATCTTTTTCACGAATTTTCGTCAGACACAATAATGCATCGGGGTTACGGTCTACTGAAGACACCAACTTCGCTGAAAATTCTTTAGGAATACTGCTATCAAAAGGCTGTGCTTTTTTAACACTGCTAAGTAACTGCTTTTGAATTCGCTTGCCTTGAACGTGCAACTTGGTTGCGCGGGTCAATTCGCTTTCAAGGCTTGCCTTAGGTGCTTTCTCTGCAACCTTTTTGCTTACCGGCGCTTCCTTGTTAGGTTCAGGTTCACCTGAAGATACGCTAAACGCTTTATCAGTATCAACAACAAGGGTTAACACGCCCTTTTTTTTAAGGGCATCAGCAATCGCCTGCGAGGTAACTCGTCCTTGGCTTTTAACTGAAAGTTGACCTTTCTGCTCCAGGATTTGATGAACAAACATGCCTGGTTTCAAGTCTTTTATTGTAATTTTCTTAAGCATTATGAGTGAGATACCACTTTAAAAACGCCACGCCAACTGGTGATAAATTATGCCAAACACGAGTACATATTCCTACTGGTCTAGTTCGGCCAATAAAGTATACAAACTAGGTTTCCAACCATAAATTTTCATATTCACTCTATGGTTTCTAACTACGACCCCTTCTGATACCAGCAAAGAACGCTGCTCTTCTGCTAGCTCAGATCCTGCCGGAAATGCTATTTTTCCATCAGCTCTTATAACTCGATGCCATCGAGTAGTAACATCAGAGCCTTTTAAGCACTTTCCTACAAGTCTAGCTTTACCCGGCAAACCTGCAAGGTCTGCTAACTGCCCATAGCTGATTACGTAACCACTTGGTACAATTGAAAGCGTTTTTAGTATTTTGGATTGTATCGCTACATCAACCATAACGTATATTATCCATTCTAACTATTTTTAACTGTTTAAGGACTGGGGTTTATACAAAACACGACTATGAGATCTAAATGTGAAAAGTGCAATTACCCTACAAGCACCTGTATTTGTGAAGCAATTTCATCGGTTATAGTACCAATTAAGGTTATTATAATTCAACACGTTAAGGAATCTGCCAATGCTAAGAATACAGCAAGATTAATTAAGCTTTGCGCTAACGATGTAGAGATAATTCCCACTGATAGTATTAGCGAAATGGCTACATTAGCTTCACGATGTAACGTCCAATCAACAGCACTTTTATACCCTAGTGATAACAGTATCGCCCTTGAGTCACAGCGGGAACACATTGCTTCATCACTACAAACACTATTGGTGATAGATGGTAGCTGGAAGCAAGCTTACGCTGTATTGCAACAATTCCCTTGGTTGTCGTCTATACCGAGCTTCCATTTCGAGCACGCCCCCTCTACACAATATAGAATACGGCATACTCGAATTCGTGCAGGGTTATCAACCCTTGAAGCAACGGCCTATACCTTAAACACACTATATAATATTGATACTCAGCCTTTCATTAAGTTACAAGAGGCTATGCAAGAGAATTGGGGAGGGCCCAAAGCCCACCAGCGAGAGACCTAATCACTAGGCCTCCATTGGAATAAACCCTTTTTGATCTTTAATTAGTGTTATCCAATTTCTTATCGCGGGGTAAGCCGCTAGATCGAAGCCTCCCTCGTGTGCAACATGGGTATAAGCAAATAATGAGATGTCTGCCAGCGAAATTTGGTTACCTAGCAAAAATGGGGTTTGACTAAGTTGTTTATCCATCACTTCAAGCGCTCTGTAGCCTCCAGCTTGCTTCGCCTCATATTCTGCTTTTCTGTCCTCAGGTAAGCCAAGATAAAGATTGATATAGCGCGCAACCGCAATATAGGGTTCGTGACTGTATTGCTCGAAAAATTGCCATTGTAATAAAGTGGCAAAAGTAAAAGGAGAGGTGGGAATAAACGCAGAGCCCGAAGCTAAATAATGCATGATGGCATTGGACTCAGACAACACACGTCCATCATCCAGCTCTAGAATAGGAATTTTACTGTTAGGGGACTTTGCTAGAAACGTATCTGTTCGACACTCTCCTTTAAGAATATCGACATCAATCCACTCACATGCCTTCCCAAGTAATGCCAGTAAAAGCTGTAATTTATAGCAATTACCTGAGCGTTTATCGCCGTAAATCAGCATGTCACTCTCCTAATGAAATTTGCTTATTCTATAAGCTACCCTTAGTAGAAGGATTCTACAAATAGAAAGGCAAGCCAAGAGGCGGGTAAAGGCATCATGCACATAAGTAATCTAAGCTTTTGGGGTTTGCTTAAAACTCTACGTAAGGTTTCTTTATTGGTTTCTATCGACTCTATTTCTTTGCTGAGCGATGACTTTACGGCGCTATTTGCTTGCTGACGAATTAACTGTGTAATTTCGCTTTCATAATCTTTCATCACTATATTTGCCACTGTGCGCATTCGTTTCGCCACTATAATCATGGGTAGAAACAAATACGCTGAAATAAAAATGGCATAGACAGTAAGAACAACAATATCGAAGAATGGAACTGGCTTGTTGATCCAAAAAATCGGCGTTAGCGCAAACCCTGAGACCGCTATTAAGGTATTCGACAGCGCCATATTAAAAATCTCTCGCAGCAAGTACAGTTCTTTTACAGCGTCAGAATGTTCCGTTGATGCGAGCTTCTGTAAATAATGAGTGTTACTGAAGACTTGTAAAATAAAGAGCGTTAACAATAACCAAAAAGGGATTGATGTGAGTGCAATAACAAGCACTTCTGGCTCATCTATTCGTGTCACTAAGCCTTCGGATAATAAATACGCAATAGGCATGATCACCCCAATAGAGGTTGACCACATTAAATGTCTAGCGAACTGCCTTCCTAACAGACTGCGATGATGATTAAACTGACTAAGTTTTTCTAAGCTTACTAATGCTGCAATTAATGTACTTGCCGCATTCTTATGAACATTTCTTATCGTAAGCCAAAAAAACCCAGAAAGCAGCGTGGTGCCTAGCGCAGTATTAAAATCTCGCTGATGATTTGCGTCTAGAACAGGCCACGTTAATGACCCAGTCCAATTATGTATAAGTAGGAGGATCAAAACTAAAAAGAGTGGGTACGCCCATACACTTACTACATTGCGGTTACTCTCGTAAGCACTGAACTTCATCGTATTTTTTAATCGCTAGTTATAATAATAGGAAAGTGACACATACGCGTTTACTAAACGCCGAACTAGGAATTATACGGATATCAGAAGTACAAACCAAATTTAAAAAGTACTTAAATATCGCCTTTTAATTTTAGGCGTAAATCTGAAAATTTAAATTAGCGTTTCGACCATTGAAACTAAACCCCACGAAACAGGAATCAAAACAACTGCCACTATAGTTTTTAGTTTATCACTATTTTTAAAAGCTTCACTTGGGGCTCGGGCCATTCTTGACGGCCTATTTTTATCAATATGATTGCTCTGTTCACTGTGGCCTTCGTTTAAGGCTCGAGTCTTCTGCTGTTTTAAGATAGCTTTGAATTTTAACAAGGGCGTAAACGTATATGCCACTATTAGCAGTGACAGACTCACCACCGCTACCACCTCTAAAGATGATACGACTACATTGAACCAAAATATAGGCAGAACGGTTAATAGGCCTAAGGCAATAGTGGCATTGGTCAGAGAAAGCTTGGTTATTACACTAAAAGACGCCCAGTAGTCTGAAGGTTTATTGGTTCCTGGAAGCACCTCCTTTAGCAGGTAGGTCACATTGGATCTGACTTGAAATAGAAATAAGGAAGTAAGAAGGCTAAAAGTAACGAATGATGCGATGTATGAAATGCTTTTAATATTATAGCCTTCGTCACTAATATCCCCTAAAAATGCTAGTACAACCATAGACATACATGAAATTATTACTGAGTTTACAACTTGATGATGAAAGACCTTGGTTAGCCTTTGTCTATGTACTGAAAACTGACCTAACTGATTTTTTTTAACCAACAACGAAATTAAACTGCTTGCTACGTTTTGGTGAATATAACGAAATCCAAACCAGAAATATCCAATAAATAATGAAATACTTACTGCAGAATTAAAACTGCGCTGAGCAGAAATATCGCCAGAATTCGGCCAGTAAAAAGCGCCCGAATACATATTCAATAGCGGTATCGCTAATAAAATTAAGAGAGGAAATAAGCCAATAAACTGTTGTGGTTTATTGGTTGGAGGAGCTATCTTCATAAAACCATCGTATCTACTAACGAGAGAATACAGACAGACTGCTATTGTAATACTACGAATTAGCCACAATCTGCGTAGACAATCATTATATTCAGCAATCCTTATGTTAATCGATTGACGTATTTATTTACACTGTTTATCTATCTATTCAAATAAAAAAACCCGCCAAAAGGCGGGTTTTTATAAACAGCTATTAGATTACTTGCGTAACTTCTGAATAAGGCGAAGTTGTGCGATAGCTTCAGACAACTCTTGAGCTGCTTCTGCGTAATCAAAGTCTGCGCCTGGGTTGGCGATGTGCTCTTGTGCACGTCGTTTGGCTTCTTCTGCTGCTTGCTCATCTAGATCTTCTACACGAACCGCAGTATCAGCCAGTACGGTGACGTTACCAGGCTGTACTTCTAGTACACCACCTGCAACGTAAATAACTTCTTCTTCACCGAACTGCTTAACCAAACGCACCATACCAGGTTTAATAGCAGAGATAAGTGGCGCGTGACCTGGGTGTATACCTAGTTCACCTTCGCTACCTGTCACTTGAATCGTTTCAACAAGACCAGAAAAAATTTCTTTTTCTGCGCTTACTACGTCCAAATGTACTGTCATTGCTGCCATAGAACCTCCTGATTAGGTACGTTAGCACATTAATAGGCTGACAGGGTCAGCCACATAATTATGCTTTATTGGCTTTCTCTTGCGCTTCTTCGATAGAACCAACCATGTAGAAGGCTTGTTCTGGTAGAGAGTCATACTCACCTTCCAGGATACCTTTAAAGCCACTGATAGTGTCTTTAAGCGATACATATTTACCTGGAGAGCCAGTGAATACTTCTGCTACGAAGAAAGGCTGAGAAAGGAAGCGCTGAATTTTACGAGCACGTGATACCACTTGCTTGTCTTCTTCAGACAACTCGTCCATACCTAGGATGGCAATGATGTCTTTCAACTCTTTATAACGCTGAAGTACAGTTTGTACGCCACGTGCTACGTCATAGTGCTCTTGACCAATAACTAATGGGTCAAGCTGACGTGAAGTTGAATCTAGTGGGTCTACCGCAGGGTAGATACCAAGAGACGCGATATCACGAGAAAGTACAACTGTTGCGTCTAAGTGAGCAAAGGTTGTTGCCGGAGATGGATCCGTCAAGTCATCCGCAGGTACGTATACCGCTTGGATTGAAGTGATTGAACCTGTCTTCGTTGACGTAATACGTTCTTGAAGTACACCCATCTCTTCTGCAAGCGTAGGCTGATAACCTACTGCAGACGGCATACGACCTAGAAGTGCTGATACTTCAGTACCTGCTAGGGTATAACGATAGATGTTATCTACGAAGAATAGTACGTCACGACCTTCGTCACGGAACTTCTCAGCCATAGTAAGACCTGTCAAAGCAACACGTAAACGGTTACCAGGAGGCTCATTCATTTGGCCGTAAACCAACGATACTTTATCAAGTACGTTAGAGTCGTTCATTTCATGATAGAAATCGTTACCTTCACGAGTACGCTCACCAACACCGGCGAATACAGAGAAACCACTGTGTTCGATTGCGATGTTACGGATAAGCTCCATCATGTTTACTGTTTTACCTACACCAGCACCACCGAATAGACCAACTTTACCACCCTTAGCGAATGGGCAAACCAAGTCGATTACTTTGATACCAGTTTCTAGTAATTCTACTGAGCTAGACTGATCTTCGTAGCTAGGCGCTGCACGGTGAATAGACATACGGTCTTCTTCGCCAATTGGGCCTGCTTCGTCGATTGGGTTACCCAATACGTCCATGATACGGCCAAGAGTAGCTGTACCCACTGGAACCATAATAGGGTTTTCAGTGTTCTCTACAGCCAAACCGCGCTGTAAGCCATCAGTAGAACCTAGGGCGATAGAGCGAACTACACCGCCACCTAATTGTTGTTGCACTTCTAGGGTTAACCCAGACAAGCCACCTTCGGTAACTCGTAGTGCGTCATAAACTCTTGGTACCGCAGTTTGTGGAAACTCAATGTCCACAACGGCGCCAATGATTTGGACGACCTTACCTTGACTCATAATTTGTCCTCGTTATCTTTTAGAAACCTTTGCCTACACCGCTGCGGCACCGCTCACAATCTCACTAATTTCTTGTGTGATTGCAGCTTGACGCGCTTTGTTATATATCAGTTGCAACTCATCAATTAAGTCGCCAGCGTTGTCGGTTGCTGCCTTCATGGCAACCATTCGCGCAGCTTGTTCTGACGCCGCGTTTTCTACAACACCCTGATACACCTGAGACTCAATGTAACGTACCATCAATGCTTCCAAAATTTCTTTTGGATCTGGTTCGTAAATGTAGTCCCAACGATGCTTATATTCTTCGTCTTCAGACTTTGGCAAAGGCAATAACTGATTGATCACAGGGCTCTGTGTCATGGTGTTTACGAAGTCATTAAATACCAAGAAAACTCGGTCTAATTTGCCTTCGTCGTAAGCTTTAAGCATTACACGTACAACACCTACTACATCGCTCGCAGACGGCTTATCACCCAATCCAGATTCAGCGGCAAGCAAAGTGCCACCAAAACGGTTGAAGAAAGAGCACGCTTTTGAACCTAATGCAGCGAAGTCCACTTCTACACCTTGGTCACGCCATTTTTTGACGTCCTGAGTGACAAGCTTAAATTCATTACTGTTTAAGCCACCACACAAGCCTCGGTCAGTGGAAATCACAATGTAGCCGACGCGCTTAACTTCACGCTCTTCCAAATAAGGATGGCGGAACTCAAGGTTACCGTTAGCAATGTGACCAATCACTTTTAGCATGTTTTGCGCATATGGACGGCCAGAGGCCATACGTTCTTGCGCCCGTTTCATTTTGGACGCAGCAACCATTTCCATTGCACTGGTAATCTTTTGAGTATTTTTGATACTCCCAATCTTACCTTTTATTTCTTTACCGCTGGCCATGACTATTTCTCCGATTACTCAACGTGAAGCCGATGGTGTTTACACATCATCGGCTGCATTGATTACCAAGTTTGTGTCGCTTTAAATTGTGTTAAAGCGTCAGCTAACTTAGCGGCGATTTCGTCGTTGAAGTTACCAGTTTCGTTGATAGTCTTCATAAGGTCAGCGTTTTCGCTGTTCATGTAAGAATGAAGAGCAGCTTCAAAATCTAGGATTTTGTTAAGCTCAACGTCCTTAAGGAAACCTTTTTCAACCGCGAACAATGATACGCCCATATCTGCGATAGATAGTGGTGCATATTGTTTCTGTTTCATTAGCTCTGTTACGCGCTCACCGTGCTCAAGTTGCTCACGGGTTGCATCATCAAGGTCAGATGCGAACTGCGAGAATGCCGCCAATTCACGATACTGAGCAAGTGCAAGACGAATACCACCGCCCAACTTCTTGATAATTTTAGTTTGCGCAGCACCACCAACACGAGATACCGATACACCAGCGTTAACCGCTGGACGGATACCTGCGTTAAACAAGTCAGTTTCTAGGAAGATCTGACCATCTGTAATCGAGATTACGTTGGTAGGTACGAAAGCAGATACGTCACCAGCTTGCGTTTCGATAATTGGAAGCGCAGTTAATGAACCGGTTTTGCCTTTCACTTCACCGTTTGTATAACGCTCAACGTATTGTTCGTTTACACGAGCAGCACGTTCTAGCAAACGAGAGTGAAGATAGAAAACGTCACCAGGGTATGCTTCACGACCAGGAGGACGCTTAAGTAGCAATGAAATTTGACGGTAAGCAACAGCTTGCTTAGACAAATCATCATATACGATTAGCGCATCTTCACCGCGGTCACGGAAGTATTCACCCATAGTACAACCAGAGTATGGTGCAAGGTATTGCAATGCAGCAGACTCAGACGCAGAAGCAGCAACGATAATGGTGTGACCCAATGCGTCGTGCTCTTCAAGCTTACGTACCACGTTAGCGATAGTAGAAGCTTTCTGACCAACCGCTACGTACACACATTTAATGCCTGTACCTTTTTGGTTGATGATAGCGTCGATTGCCATTGCGGTTTTACCACACTGACGGTCGCCGATGATAAGTTCACGCTGACCACGACCCACTGGGATCATGGCATCAACTGACTTATAACCAGTTTGGATTGGCTGATCTACTGATTGACGCTCGATTACACCAGGTGCAATCTTTTCTACTGGCTCAAAGCCAGCTGCATCAATGGCGCCTTTACCGTCGATAGGCTCACCAAGTGTGTTTACAACACGACCTAGTAGGGCATTACCAACAGGTACTTCAAGAATACGGCCTGTAGATTGTACTTTTACGCCTTCCTGTAAGTCCGCATATGGACCCATTACAACCGCACCTACAGAGTCTCGCTCAAGGTTTAGTGCAATAGCGTAGCGGCTTCCAGGAAGCTCAATCATTTCACCTTGCATTACATCGGCAAGGCCATGAATGCGGATAATACCGTCAGTTACTGCGACGATAGTACCTTCATTGCGTGCTTCACTGCTTACATTGAACTGTTCAATTCTTTTCTTGATCAGTTCAGCAATTTCAGTGGAATTAAGTTGCATGCTCTTATCCCCGTTATGCTTGCAACGCGTCTGCTAGACGGTTCAATTTCGATTTTACGGAACCATCTATTACTGTATCGCCGGCTTTAATAACCATTCCAGCGATCAGGTCAGGATTCACGTTACAATTAAGCTTCACTTTACGTGCCAAACGTTTTTCCAACGATGCAACCAAATCGGTTTTCTGTGCATCGTTCAGCGCAGAGGCTGAAGTTACGTCTACTTCAATTTCTTTGTCGTAATCTGCTTTAAAGGCATCAAACACATTTGAAATTTCAGGCAACGCGGCTAAACGTTTATTTTCAGCCAGTACCTTTACAAGGTTCTGGCCATGATCATCGAGTTGCTCACCACAAACATTGATGAAAACGTCAGCTAGCGTATCTGCAGCTACTGCTCCAGATAACAACTGATGTATATCATCGTTTTGTGCTACTGCACCTGCAAAGGTCAGCATTTCTTGCCACTTCGCAATGGCATTCTTCTCGACGGCGAAATCGAAAGCTGCTTTAGCGTAAGGACGAGCAACGGTTGTCAATTCAGACATGGCTCATCTCCCTCTTAAAGCTCAGCGACAAGTTTTTCAACAATGTCGTTTTGTGCGTTAGCATCAATTTCACGTTGTAAGATTTGCTGTGCGCCAGCTACTGCTAATGCAGACACTTGCTTGCGCAAATCTTCTTTGGCACGATTGCGTTCAGCTTCAATTTCGGTGTAGCCAGAAGCAATAATCTTCTCGCGTTCTGCATGGCCCTTCTGCGTTTCTTCGTCAACCAATTGGTTGGCGCGCTTTTTGGCTTGCTCGATAATTTCGGCTGCTTGCGCTTTCGCATCTTTCATTTGCTCAGTGGCTTTCGCTTGAGCAAGTTCTAAGTCTTTCTCTGCCCGTTCAGAAGCTTCAAGCCCATCGGCTATTTTCTTCTGACGTTCTTCAATCGCTGCCATCAGCGGTGGCCACACATATTTCATGCAGAACACCACGAACACAGCGAAGGCGATTAATTGACCAATAAAAGTGGCGTTAAAATTCACAATCGCCCCTCCTCTAAAAGTTCGCTAAAAAAGTGTGTAGTAAAATTAGGCACCAACAGCGAACAATAGGTATAGAGCGATACCAACACCGATCATCGCGATAGCGTCAATAAGACCTGCTACGATGAACATCTTAACTTGAAGTTGAGGTGCTAGTTCAGGTTGGCGAGCAGCAGATTCTAGGAATTTACCACCCAGCAGACCGAAACCAATAGCGGTACCAAGGGCACCAAGACCGATCAGTAGTGCAACTGCGATGTATAACATGTACGTCTCCGATTTAAGTTAAATTTAAAGTTAATGTTAAAAGTAGAACTCGGTTATTAACCGCGCCGGTCAATCCAGGTATTACCAGCGCGGATCAATGCTTACTAGTGGTCTTCACACGCCAAGCTTAAATACACGATGGTTAGCATCATGAAAATAAACGCTTGTAGAGGGAGAACCAAAATATGGAATACAGCCCACATAAAATGTAAAGGTAACTGGAAGTAACCAATGGTGGCTATCAAGATAAAGATTAGCTCACTGGCGTATAAGTTACCGAATAAACGCAGTGCTAATGAAAGCGGGCGTGCAAGTAAGGTAACTGATTCCAGAATAAAGTTTACTGGGATGAATACAGGGTGACCGAATGGTTGCATAGTAAGTTCTTTTGCAAAACCGCTGATACCCTTCATTTTAATTGAATAGAAAAGAATTAGGATGAATACACCAGACGCTAATGCAAACGTCAGGTTAAGGTCAGTCGTAGGTACAGCCTTCATATAAACATCATGAGGGTCCATACCGAAGGCATGCTGACCTACAAGACCAGCAATCCAAGGAATAAGGTCAACAGGCACTAAATCCATCAGGTTCATCAATAAAACCCAAACAAAAATAGTTAGTGCAAGTGGTGCAATTAGTGCACTTCTTCCGTGGAAGGTACTTTTTACGTTGTCGTCAACGAACTCAATAACCACTTCTACAAACGCCTGCATTTTGCCAGGTACGCCCGTAGTGGCTTTTGAAGCTACGCTTCTAAAAACAACAAGAAATAGTATGCCAAGGCCAATTGACCAGGCTAGTGTGTCGACATGCCACGCCCAAAAACCTGCATCAGAGCATGCTTTGTTAAAAGCAATTCCGTTGTCGGTTGAGCACATGGTGGCATTGGTCAAGTGGTGCTTGATATATTCTGAGGTAGTGTATTCAGATGCCATTGTTTAACCTAAGTTGTAAAGTGTAAAAATTGGTGACTGGTTCCAGTACATATTCGTAAGCAAGTATTCAGTAGTTATTTATTAATCGTTATTGTTTGACTACTTCGTACCATAACGGAACATGGCCAGTGCGTGACTGGCGGTTGTAACGACATAAGCCACAAAAACTTCTAGCGGCGCGGCATTTAAGCCTGCAAATGTCACTACAAATAAAATGATTGTCAGTGCCAGTTTCAATTTTGAACCTTGGCTAAAACTTTGGGCAACAAGTTCGTTTTTACTTGCACCAGCATATTTAAATGCAAACCCCGAAAAAATCGCTGTTGGCAGTATGCTTATCACTGCGCCAGCGGCGGTTGATATTGCAGAATGTTGACCTGCGATAATACCCGCCAAAAGGGTTATTATTAGTGCCGTGACTAACTGAAACAGAATGCCTTTTTTGGCAATAAATACTCCATGTTCAGCTAACTTGTTTTTCACGTTGCCCTTCTGCTTGTTCATGTCTAACGAAAAGCGTCAGAAGTATACTGTTTTACCGACATTTTTCAACAGTACATCGCATTTTGAAAGCTATTCTGAAGATATTCTAAGGCTATAACCGGAAAGGAGGCTGTCCACAGCCCAAGTTTAAGGAATGAATGACCTCGTTATTCATACTTACCATCTTTCAGAATATAAACATAACCTACTGAATTTTAGTGATTATTCCGTCTAATTGTTGTAAGTCGTCGAAGCTAATGACTAATTTACCTTTCCCTTTTGCGTTATGGTCTATTGTTACCGGTGCCCCTAAATTTTCTGAAAGTCGGGTCATAAGGTTTTGCACATCTGGATCAATTTGCTTCTCTTGCTTCGGTTTTTCTGGTTCAAGTAGCTTTTTGACCAGCTTTTCTGTATCACGAACCGTTAAACCTTTACCCGAAACAACATTTGCCGCTTCTGATTGTTGCTCACCGTCAAGGGCGAGTAATGCGCGAGCATGACCCATTTCAATATCACCATGCTCAACTAGCAACTTAACGTCATCATTAAGATTGTTAAGTCGAAGCAAGTTGGTCACGGTTGTACGAGATTTACCCACAGCTTCAGCAACTTCTTGGTGGGTTAAGGAGAATTCATTCATTAGACGGTCTAATGCTTGCGCCTCTTCCATCGCGTTTAAATCTTCACGCTGAATATTCTCAATTAGCGCGATGGCAACCGCGGCCTCATCAGGTACATCTTTAACAAGACAAGGAACTTCATCAAGTTGCGCAAGTTGCGATGCACGCCAGCGACGTTCACCCGCAATAATTTCGTACTTATTGTCGTCTACTTTGCGAACAACGATGGGTTGAATAATACCTTGGGCACGAATAGAGGAAGCAAGGTCTTCAAGGGCATCAGGTGACATGTCTTTGCGAGGCTGATATTTGCCAGGCACAAGAAATTCTATAGGTAATTTACTAAGTTCGCTTTGTGTAGCTTCTGTCGCCGCAGCATCTGTTTCTCTTTGCGACGTCGATTGACTGGTTGCTAATAGCGCATCCAAACCGCGACCTAGCCCTCTTTTTCTTGCTGACATATTTCCCTCAATGGCCTATTTGCTGATATGCATTACGCTTTATTATAATTTAACTGGCTTTCGCCTGACTTGGCGCAGATTTATCACGACGACGAAGAATTTCACCCGCCAATGCTAAATATGCTTTAGCCCCTGTAGAAGACTTATCGTAGTACATCGCCGGTGTACCGAAACTTGGCGCTTCAGCTAGGCGCACGTTGCGCGGAATGACAGTACGATATACTTGCTCACCAAAGTGACGTTTAAGCTGTTCGGAAACATCGTTGGCAAGGCGATTACGAGGGTCGTACATAGTACGCAATACCCCTTCAATCTTCAATTCAGGATTTACCACTGATGCGAGTTTTTGAATGGTATCCATTAACGCCGTTAACCCTTCGAGTGCGTAATATTCACATTGCATCGGCACCATGACTGAATCAGCAGCAGCTAATGCATTCACCGTAAGTTGGTTTAGTGAAGGAGGGCAGTCAATAAAGATAAAATCGTAATAATCGAGAACAGGTTTTAACGCATTTCTAAGGCGCACTTCACGGGCAAACATTTCCATCAACTTAATTTCAGCTGCCGTCACGTCACCGTTCGCAGCCACTAAATCAAATTTACCCGCTGTATTTTTTACAATAACGTCGTTGATAGGTTGTTCTTCGATAAGCAATTCAAACGCGGTAGCGTGAACATCGTATTTGTCGACGCCGCTTCCCATGGTTGCGTTACCTTGTGGATCAAGATCAATCAGTAGCACTTTACGTTTTGTTGCAGCCATTGATGCTGCAACATTCACTGCAGTAGTGGTTTTACCCACACCACCTTTTTGATTCGCGATCGCGATTACCTTTGCCACAATAAGTCCTGTTATGCCTTTTTAATCCAAACGAGGTGTCGTTCGCCCACCAGATTAGGAACAGTGAGACTTTCCGTTTTGATCACCTGATAGTGATCACTCACTTCTTTTAATTCGTCTTCTGGAAACTGCCCTTTAAGTGCAAGGAACTGCCCGTCTGAATTTACCAGATGTTGGCACCAGTGCAACATATCTTTTAACGAAGCGAACGCTCGGCTAAGTACTATATCATACGGTTGCGCTGGGGTATGTGCTTCAACACGACTTTGAACAGGCGTAACGTTAGATAATTTAAGGGTATGGACACATTGGGTCATAAACCGAACACGCTTACCTAAACTATCTAGCAAGGTAAATGCTGTGTCAGGAAACGCTATCGCAAGGGGCATACCTGGCAAACCAGGGCCAGTGCCGACATCAATGATATGTTTGGCTTCATGTTTAGCTAAATACGGATATATCGCTAATGAGTCCAAAATATGTTTTACCATCATTTGTTTCGGATCGCGCACCGATGTCAGGTTGTAGGCTTTGTTCCATTTATCAATCAATAATACAAAGCCCACTAGCTTTGCTTGCTGATCATCGCTTAATTGAAGTGATTGTGCCGCAAGGCCCGAGGCCAGTATTTCGTGTAACTCTTGCTCTAAACTCATAAATTGAAATCTGCTTAAGCGCTTAATTTATCGTGTTTTCTTAACATGCCGTGCTTTTTCAAATACACCAAAAGCAAGGAAATAGCGGCCGGTGTAATTCCGGAGATGCGCGACGCTTTACCTATGGTTTCAGGTCTCGCTTCTGTGAGTTTAGCTACCACTTCGTTTGATAAACCTGAGATCTTAGTAAAATCGAGATCAACCGGTAACAGTGAATTTTCGTGATGCTGTGTTTTCGCTATTTCGTCCATTTGACGGGCAATATAACCAGCGTATTTAATTTGGATCTCAACTTGTTCTGCTGCAATGGGATCGGTTAAACCAGGCCCAATACTTTCAATCTCCATCAATTGACGATAGGTCATTTCAGGTCGACGTATCAGTTCTTCTAGCGAATGCTCTTTGCTTACTGGCGTTTTAAGCAGGGTGTTAAGTGCTGGCGTAGCACCATGATCTTTATGTACCCATTGACCGCGCAAGCGTTGCAATTCACCTTCAACCGCTTCCATTTTAGTATTGAACGCTGCCCAACGTGCGTCGTCTACCAAGCCTATCTCACGACCTAACGCGGTTAAGCGACTATCGGCGTTGTCTTCACGAAGGAGTAATCGATACTCTGCACGGCTGGTAAACATACGATAGGGTTCTTTCGTTCCCATAGTAGCCAGATCGTCAATCAATACACCCATGTAAGCTTGATCGCGACGTAAAATAAGCGGATCTTTTTCTTGTGCTTGCAGCGATGCATTAGCACCAGCAATAAGGCCTTGCGCACCTGCTTCTTCGTACCCGGTTGTGCCATTAATTTGGCCAGCAAAAAACAAACCTTTGATAAATTTATTTTCTAAAGTTTGTTTCAAATCTCTAGGATCAAAGAAATCATATTCAATCGCATAGCCTGGACGAACAATATGCGCGTTCTCAAAGCCTTTGATTGAACGTACAAGATTCATTTGAATATCAAAAGGCAAGCTTGTTGAAATACCATTTGGGTAAACCTCAATGCTATTTAACCCTTCTGGCTCTACAAAAATTTGATGCGAATCTTTGTCTGCAAAACGGGTGATCTTATCTTCAATGCTTGGGCAGTAACGAGGGCCAATACCTTCAATTACGCCAGTGAACATAGGAGAGCGATCAAGTCCGCCTCGAATAATATCGTGTGTTTTTTCGTTAGTGTGCGTGATGTAACACGGGATCTGTTGTGGATGCATTTCACGGTTGCCCATGAATGAAAATACAGGCGTTGGATTATCACCAGGTTGTGCCTGCATCACACTAAAATCTAACGAACGGGCATCTAATCGTGCAGGTGTACCGGTTTTTAAGCGGTCTACACGAAACGGTAAGGCACGTAAACGATCTGCGAGGGCTATCGAAGGGGGATCGCCTGCGCGTCCACCACGATAGTTCTCAAGGCCTATGTGAATCGTGCCGCCTAAGAAGGTTCCTACTGTGAGTACCACGGTTTTGGCTTTAAATTTTAGCCCCATTTGGGTAACCACACCAGTCACCTGATCGTTTTCAACGACAAGATCGTCAACGCTTTGTTGAAACAACGTGAGGTTTTCTTGGCTTTCTACGATTTTACGAATGGCTTGGCGGTAAAGGGTTCTGTCAGCCTGAGCACGCGTTGCTCGTACAGCTGGTCCTTTGCTTGAATTTAGCGTTCTAAACTGAATACCACCTTGATCGGCAGCCAAACCCATTGCACCACCAAGTGCGTCAATTTCTTTTACCAAATGACCTTTGCCGATCCCACCGATTGCTGGGTTACAAGACATCTGTCCAATGGTTTCAATGTTATGAGTTAACAGTAAGGTGTTTGATCCCATGCGAGCAGCAGCTAGCGCAGCCTCTGTTCCAGCATGACCACCACCGACTACGATGACATCAAATGCTTGGGTGTAATACATATCGAACCTCACTATTAACGTAAATGGAGTAACTTTTTTCTTTTCTGTACAAGTCGAAAAAAGGGCGCGTATTTTAGCTGACTTATTGCATAAAGAAAACGGTTAAATTTTCTTCAATGCTGTTGCTCATTTCTTTTCGACTTGGCTTTATTGATCTTAAGATCTTATATAGATCTGTTTATTTTTATTATTATTAGGATCAGCAAGATCTGTTAGTAACCCTTTAAAGCAGTTTCAGATCATGAAGTTACACGATCTAAAAGGTTGTGTAATACAGATCGATAACCCCCTCATAATCTTGTGTATAAACCCCTTAGTTATCCACATGGGCAATTGTGAATAAAGTTACTCATTCTTCAGTAAGAGCTTATACACAGTGGTTTGTAGGATCCTATCCACAGCACTGATCAAGATGTGATCGCATTGGGGATAAAATGTTGGTTAATACTACTGTTAGATCGTTAACTAAGCATAGAATATGGCTTTCAGAGCGATCTAACTGTGGATGAGATCTTTCCACAATTTTTGAGTGGATCATATGATCACTGATTATCTTTTATTTTGTGATCAGGAAAATAATTGAAAATTTATGGAGGAAACAGAAAAAATTAGTGCCACAAGGGAGTAATGATCATTATTAATGACACCCTTTTAGAGAATTACGAGGGGGATTTTAATGATCTTTTAACGCTTACTGCCTGTGGCTTTTGGTTTAGCGTACCTGATTAGGTTGATATCTTGGTGTGATATTCTGTGCTTCGGCTTCATCTTGGGTTAAACCTTCACGTCTACTTGGCCCTTGAAAGCGTACTTTGTAAGTATCGTATTCTTTGACTGACTCAAAGCAATATCGCCCCATAGCGTGCTCTAGCTCGCCTAAACTGTGGTTAGTGATCAAGATACAGTTCTTTTTATTCACCAATCGTTGCCGCAATAAGTTGCCTAACCAGCTTTGGGTATTCTTTTTAAGTACAGTTTCATTCACACACACTTCATCAAGAATGAGCAAATCGACTTCAAGTAGTTCCTGGTTTGCTTCTCTAAATTTCTGGCCTATGTTGTCTGTGGCACTAAAATCGTAAGAGGAATAACGCATTTCCAATAGGGTTGAAAGCTGCCTATATAATACGGAGATCTCATATTGTTCTATGAGTTGATGGGCGATCGCACCTGCAATATGAGACTTACCTCGGCCATAATCGCCGTAGAATAACATCATATGTGAGCCGCTTTGGCGCCACGCTGGATCATCGTGAGCGGCAATGAACGATTGAGCAATAGATACGGCTTCAATAACATCGTCACTGTCTTCAATTAAATTTGCGAATGTCCATTTGGGATTTAGATCAGAACGCCCATGAATGGCTTCTACGCGCGCTTTTTTAGAGCGCTGTTGTAGTTGACCAATCTCTTGGTTTGCTTGGTTCTCATATTGCTTTCTAAGCGTTGCGTAATCGATATATTCATCATTAGGCTCTGAAGGCTTGTTAAGTGCCTTTGCAAGATTTGCAATTTTATCTGTAATTCGATCCATAGCATCAATTCTTCTTTGTGGACGTGGCGTATTTTTCCACCAGCTTTCTTGCATTATCATCTGCTTCGATACCAGCTGCAACTTTCACTTGCTGATTTCCTACTTTTCTTACAGGAGAATAACCTGCAGCAAGGCGCTTATGTTTAATATTATGAGCGAATTTTTGTGTCCACTGGAATTCACTAAGTATCGTTCCAGGCCTACCAAGCCAGTATGAAATGAATTCGCCTACCTCATTATCATCATACTCAGTATCAATGATACCGAGAAGAGACGCCATTTCTAGGAACAGGTCCTTGTTTGGTTTCCAAGCCGCTGATATAGCAAAGTGAGATTTATGCAGGGCATCAAAAATCGATTGTGCATTATTTATTAAGGGCAGAAGTAGGGCTTTGCCGTTAATAGAATGCTCTAAATCTAACGCTTCTGGAAAAACCACCAGCCCAACGAGTTCAAGTTGTTTCAACAGGCTATTGATTTGCCGGCCACGTTGATAGGGGAGGTCTTTTTGTTCGCCGTTTAATAGCGACAGTAAGAACTTATAATCGATAGGCGCAGTTGCCGTTGAAGCCGTATTGGCTGTTGGGCGTAAGCCAAGCAAGTAAAGTACGCGGCAATCGTTAGATAAGGGCGATTGCAGTACCGCGAGTTCAGCTTGCGTTAGCGTTGTGCTCATGCAGTTTCCAGCGTGCTTTCAAAGCGGGCTACCGCTTCATCTTCTGGAATAGGGTGTTCTAACACATCAATGTGTATGGGCGTGGCAAGAAGGGTAGCGCCGGTATTTTTCATTGTGGTTTCTATCTCTTTTGCGCCATGGCAGAAGGTATCGTAACTAGTGTCACCTAAACCAATCACATAGAAATTCACACCCTTCAAATCAGCATCTTTTAATGATTTCGCAAAAGGTTGGATATTATCAGGTAGTTCACCAGCACCATGGGTTGATGTACACAGTATCCATGTTGAATCTTTATTAATATCGTTAAGGGTTGGTTCAAGATGAATAGTGAAAGTATTGCCCTGCTGTTCAAGCATTTTCGCAATAGCTTCGGCTACATATTCTGAAGCGCCAAGCATGGTACCCACAATTATTTCGTAGTGCGTTGTCATCAATTATTTACCAATACAGAAAGATGAAAATATCTTACCAAGTAAGTCGTCTGAGGTGAATTCACCAGTGATTTCACATAATGACTGATGGGCTAATCGAAGTTCTTCTGCAAGTAATTCACCGGCCATAGCATCGTGAAGTTGTTGTTCGCCTATCACTACATATTCGTAGGCTTTTTCCAACGCATCTAGGTGACGTCTACGGGCGATGAATTGCCCTTCAGTGGTAGTGTCGAAACCCATGGTTTTGGCTAAATGATCCCGTAGGGTATCGATACCGTCGCTTTGTTTTGCTGAAATATTAATAACGGGCATGTCGCCATGTTCCGTTTTCACTTGATTCAGGCCTACTTGTAAGTCGCTTAGATCCGCTTTGTTTTTGATTACCGTGGTAGGAATACCCTCTGGTAAGCGCGCCATAAATTCAGGCCAAATTTTATAGGGATCTGCTATGTCGGTAGTGGTTGAATCGGTAACAAACAGTACGTGATCGGCTTCGCTAATGGCTTGCCAGGCTCGCTCAATACCAATTTTTTCTACTTTGTCAGGGCTATCACGAAGACCAGCTGTATCAATGATATGTACCGGCATACCGTTAATGTGGATATGCTCTTTTAATACATCACGGGTAGTGCCTGCAATTTCTGTGACTATGGCGCTATCTCGGCCAGCCAAGGCATTAAGTAAACTTGATTTACCCGCATTAGGGCGCCCGGCAATAACCACCTGCATACCTTCTCTAAGCAGGCTTCCCTGCTTGGCTTGCTCTCTAACCACTTGAAGATGCGCAAGTATGGCGGCTAAGTCACCAGACACTTTGCCATCAGATAAGAAATCAATTTCTTCTTCAGGAAAGTCGATAGCGGCTTCAACGTACATACGCAAATGAACGATTTGATCGGATAAGGTTTGTATTTGGGTTGAAAACTCGCCCTGTAACGAACGTAGCGCGCTTCTTGCCGCTTGTTTAGAGCTGGCATCTATTAAATCGGCAATCGCCTCAGCTTGCGCTAAATCGAGCTTGTCGTTAATAAAGGCTTGTTCACTGAACTCACCTGGGTTGGCTAATCGCGCCTTACCAGTGGATAACACTGCGTCAATAAGCATATCCATCACAACCTGGCCGCCATGACCTTGTAGTTCTAATACATCTTCGCCCGTAAATGAATTAGGCCCTTTGAAGAATAGCGCGATACCTTGGTCGATAACGTTTTGTTGACTATCGATAAACGGGGTATAGGTCGCCAATCTTGGCGTTAGCGCTGTGGGAACTAATACCTCAGCGATAGCCTTTGCGTATGGACCTGAAACCCGCACTATTCCAACACCACCGCGCCCAGGGGCAGTAGCTTGAGCGGTAATGGTATCGGTTGTGATGATATGTGAATCCATATTTTAGTCGCGAAAGTTCTTAAATTGAAAAGGCTGACCTAAATCTGATGATTTAACCAAGGCCATGGCTTGTTGTAAATCGTCACGCTTTTTACCGGTTACTCGCAATTCTTCACCTTGAATAGCCGTTTGTACTTTAATTTTCGCGTCTTTAATAATTTTTACGATTTTCTTAGCAATAGGCTGTTCTATGCCTTCTTTAAAAGCAATCGTTTGGCGATAAGTTTTGCCGTTAGCATCAAAGGGCTTCATATCAATAAACGAAGTATCTAGGTTTCGTTTAGAACAAGCGGTTCTAAACATACTTTCCATTTGCTGCAACTGGAATTCAGCTTCCGCTTTCATTACCACGGTTTTCTCTTTGTATTCAAAGCTCGCTTCAATACCGCGAAAGTCGAAACGTGTGGCAAGTTCTCGGTGTGCATTTTCAGTGGCGTTACGCACTTCTTCCATATTGATTTCAGACACAATATCAAATGATGGCATAGTTAATTTATCCTCGTAGACAAAACAGCCCGCAATTGGCGGGCTGTTTATTATAAAAGAAATAGACGTTGCTATTTAATTCCCCGCTTCTCCATAGAAGCATATATCATTTTGGCTTGTACTAACGTAATGATGTTACTTACTAACCAGTATAATACTAGACCTGCTGGGAACCATAAGAAGAACACACTCATTGCCACAGGCATGAACTGCATTATCTTCTGCTGCATAGGGTCAGTAATTGTTGTCGGTTGTAGTTTCTGCAACAAGTACATACTTGCGCCCGTTAATATAGGCAATACAAAGTACGGGTCTTTCACTGATAAGTCAGTGATCCACAAGGCGAAGTCTGCATGGCGTAATTCAACACTTTCCATTAACACCCAATAGAGTGCTAGGAATATTGGCATTTGAAGTACGAGCGGTAAACAACCACCCATTGGGTTAACTTTTTCTTTCTTGTAAAGCTCCATCATCGACTGAGACATTTTTTGTCTGTCATCGCCAAAACGGTCTTTAAGTTGTTGCATTTTAGGCGCTAAGTTACGCATGCGAGCCATAGACTCGTATTGCTTCTTAGTCAGCCAGTACATAGCACCTTTCACTACGATAGTAATTAAGATGATGGCCACACCCCAGTTATTCACTAAGCTGTGAAGGAACGTAAGCAAAGAAAACAGTGATTGCGATATCCACCATAGAATGCCGTAATCGACGGTTAAATCTAATCCGCGGGCGATCTCTTTTAACTTGTCTTGATCTTTTGGACCCATATAAAGGGTGCTAGACAACGTTTTTGCTTCGCCGGTATTAACCACTGCCGCAGGCATCAATACACCGATAACCGCGTATTGATTTGAAATATTGCGCGAGTAAATGGTGTTAACTTGATCTTGTGGTGGTACCCAAGCTGATACAAAGTAATGCTCGAGCATACCAGCCCAACCTGCCTTGGTGGTTTCACGCAACTTGTCATCTGCAATATCATCAAACGTGTATTTTTGATAACGGTCTTCTTCGGTTGAATACGCTGCGCCGCGATAGGTAGGCATAAACATGTTGCCGTCGTCTTCCGCGTCAATAACTTGCTTAAGCTGTGCGTATTGCTGCACATTAGCCGCAGCACCTGAGTTATTCTGAACCGTGTAATTTACCGCAACGTTGTAATGGTCTTTTTTGAAGATGAACGTCTTAGTAACAGTAAGTCCTTGGTCGTTTTTCCATACCAAAGGTACTTCTAGCGTATCACCGGTCATCTCGTAGAAATTGCTGTCGGTACGATAAACAGGGCGACCACTGCTGCTAGCATCAGGTCCGTTAGCACCAATAAGACCACTTTGCGCTACATATAGGTTATTACCTGAACGTAATAAGCTATAAGGTTCTTCAGAGCCTTGGGTAACTGGAAACTTCAATAAGTCGGCGGTAATAACGTCGCCACCCAATAAGTCGATGCGAAGGTCTAGGCCATCAGTTTTAACTTCGATAATGCGGTTAGCATTTGATGCGCTAGCCATTGGTTTAGCTGCAGGTACGCTATCACCGGTAGGCACATCTTCAGATTGTGCATCATCAAATGATGGCACACCTTGTGATACCTGTTCGGCTTGCTCTGTTTGTACTTGCTGTACAGGTTGAGGTCCGTATTCTTTTTGCCATTGTTGCCAAAGCAAAAAGCTGACCAGCGCCAGGCCAATTATCAGAAAACTACGTTGCGATTCCATATAGGTCTCTTTATTTTGAGTGTTTATCTTGTTGTTTTTCCGGTACTGGGTCGTAACCACCGGCATGCAAAGGATGGCATCTTAATATGCGTTTGATTGATAGCCAACCGCCTTTTACTAATCCATGTGTTTTTAATGCTTCAATAGCATACCAAGAACATGATGGATGAAAACGACAGCGTTGTCCTAAAATAGGAGATATAAACCATTGATACAGTTTTATGAGTATCAGTGGTATCGCGATTAAGACGCGTTGCAACGTTTGGCTAATTTTTTCCATAGCTTATCCATCGTTGCGAAAATCTCTTGATTGCTAAGTTTATCAGCACCAGATTTACCAATTACGATAATATCCACATTTGGGAGATCATGTTGTTTATGGCGAAAACTTTCACGAATTAGACGTTTTAAACGATTACGGTCGTGAGCTTTACGAATGCGCTTTTTGGCAAGTGTAATGCCTAAACGTGGAGATGGTAGAGTATTGGTTCTTGCAAGGATGGTAAACGAGGGAGATACAGCTGGAATTGCATTATCAAACACATAGGTAAAGTGGGTGGGAGTTAACAGACGTAACTCCCGTGAAAAATGATTTTCGCCCACTTTAGGTGCTTTCTACTTAAGCTTAAGCAGAAAGACGAGCGCGGCCTTTTGCACGGCGAGCTGCTAGTATTTTACGACCATTTTTAGTCGCCATACGTGCACGAAAACCGTGAGAACGCTTACGCTTCAAATTGCTCGGTTGAAATGTTCTTTTCATGACCAAAGTCTCACTTATATTTAATTAAACATAGGCGTTTTTGGTAAACACTTTATTCTGTTGCCAGAGTAAGTTGTGCTTATCACCAGAAAAGCCCATCGAAAAAGGACGCTGAATTCTAGAGATCTCGGGGGCTACTGTCAATCAATAATCCATTATTTTGGTAGAAATTGTGAACAAAGTTTGCTGATAAGGCTTAAAAGCCAATCAGTCGCGATAATTTTAACTGTGAATAAGCTGGTCATAATCACTATTTTATCCACAGATTTTTAGATTTCATGCCGCTAAGTGCGGCTTTTAGGCTGAGATCTCCTTTAAAAGAGGGTATTCTAATTCTTATTTTAGCTAAATTAAGCACATTTTCGAATAAGAAGTCTTTCCATATTTATCATATAGTTACGAGCTTGATCCTAAAGATCGCCAAAGATCGTCATTTACTTTTTGTTGATAAAGTAAGATAATCCACAGCTATTAAAACGATAAAACAAATTCTCGCTGCTACCCAACATTATACATCCGCCTGATTCTTCTTCTTGGCGCGCATTTCGGTGCCTGTTTCTTTGTATTGGTTGTTATTTGCGAGTTACCGGAGCTAAGTAACTTACATGTCTTTATGGAATCAATGTCTTGAACGTTTGCGTCAAGAATTACCCACGCAACAATTTAGTATGTGGATCAGACCTTTGGTTCCTCAAGAGGAAGAAGGTGTTGTGGCTTTATTTGCCCCTAACCGTTTTATTCTTGATTGGGTAAGAGATAAGTATCTTGATAACATTACCGGGTTACTGCGGGAATTTGCAGGTCCAAACGCACCTCAGTTACGTCTTGATGTTATGAGCAGGGAAAGCTTGAGCCGCAGTAGAGCTGCTGCTTCACCTGCGCCGCAGCAAGCTCAAAATCAGGGGCACAACGAAAACCAAGGCCAAGCTGTCAGTCAGTCGTATAATCAAGCACCTAGTCAGTCATTTAGCCAAAGTTCAGGTCAATCGTCTAACCCATATTCAGGGCGATCGTCAGGAAATATGACTGGGCAAGCGGGAACCGATCAGCAATCTATTGATAATAACAACAATACTGCGCCATCATCACCTGTACAGGCGAGTGCGCGATCTGCTATGCCTCAAACGGGCTACAGTCAGCAAAGCCACTCTGCGTCTAATCATGATAATAGGCAGTATGATCAACGAAGTGCTGGATCTAACACCATGCGATCTGCGCCTCAGCAGCCTAAAGTGATCCCGATCCCAGAAGCGGCTAAGCATAAAAGCAATATCAACCCGACTTATCAGTTCGATAACTTCGTAGAAGGTAAATCTAACCAATTGGCTCGTGCCGCGGCTACTCAAGTAGCGAATAACCCGGGCAGTTCTTATAATCCGTTATTTATTTATGGCGGAACTGGTTTAGGTAAAACCCACTTATTGCATGCAGTAGGTAATGGCATTGTCGCGAATAACGAAAATGCCAAAATTGTGTATATGCACTCTGAGCGCTTTGTTCAGGATATGGTTAAGGCACTACAAAATAATGCGATAGAAGACTTTAAACGCTTCTACCGTTCAGTGGATGCGTTATTAATTGATGACATTCAATTCTTTGCTAATAAAGAACGTTCTCAAGAGGAATTCTTTCATACCTTTAATGCGTTACTTGAAGGTAATCAGCAAATCATACTCACGTCTGATAGGTATCCAAAAGAAATTGATGGGGTAGAGGACCGTCTTAAGTCTCGTTTCGGTTGGGGCTTAACCATCGCTATAGAACCCCCTGAATTAGAAACTCGAGTTGCCATTTTAATGCGTAAAGCTGCCGAGAACCGTATTCACTTGCCTAATGAAGTTGCTTTCTTTATTGCTAAGCGATTGCGTTCGAATGTTCGTGAGTTAGAAGGGGCATTGAATCGAGTTATTGCTAACGCTAACTTCACTGGTCGTCCGATAACCATCGATTTTGTACGTGAAGCCCTAAGAGATTTATTAGCGCTTCAAGAAAAATTAGTTACGGTTGATAATATTCAGAAAACTGTGGCAGATTATTATAAGATTAAAGTTGCTGACATTTTATCTAAGCGAAGAAGTCGAAGTGTTGCAAGGCCCAGACAAGTGGCGATGGCATTAGCGAAAGAGCTAACCAATCACAGTTTGCCTGAGTTAGGAAATGCCTTTGGTGGTCGAGACCATACAACGGTACTTCATGCCTGCAGAAAAATAACGCAGCTTAGAGAAGAAAGTCATGATATAAAAGAAGACTATAAGAACCTCATTCGGACTTTGTCTTCCTAAAAAATGACCTTTAGAGGCGAGATAGCACAGCAATGAAATTTAGTATAAGCCGCGAACAATTTTTACAACCCCTTCAGCTGGTATCGGGGGCTGTAGAGCGTAGACACACATTACCTATTCTCTCCAACGTGCTCATTAAAGTTAGTGAAGACGCACTATGGCTAACAGGTACAGATTTAGAGGTTGAGCTCATTTCTAGCGTTAAGTTAGAAGGGGAGTTCACCGAAGGCGAAATCACCGTTCCTGCTAAGAAACTCTTCGATATTATTCGAGGTATTTCTGAAGGTACCGATATTCATTTTTCTATAGATGGTAACAAAGCGCTGATAAAAGCAGGGCGTGGTCGTTACACTCTATCTACTTTATCAGCCAACGATTATCCAAATCTAGAAGATTGGGAAGGTGAAGTAGAGTTTGAAATCACCTGTAGTGATATGAAGCGCTTGATTGATTCAACAAGCTTTTCAATGGCGCAACAAGATGTCCGCTATTATTTGAATGGCATGTCGTTAGAGACGGAAGAAAATATTATTCGCACTGTGGCAACTGACGGTCATCGTCTAGCACTTTGTCGTTTAAGCTACGAAACAACGCTTCCTGCCCGACAAGTTATTATTCCTCGTAAAGGTGTGCTTGAAATATCTCGTTTGATCACTGAAGACGATAAGTCATTAAAAGTACAAATAGGCGCAAACCATTTACGTATTTTTTCAAACGACTTCATCTTCACTTCTAAACTTGTAGATGGCCGATTCCCTGATTATCGTCGTGTACTACCTCAAGATGGTGATAAAGAAATTATTGCCAGTAAAGCGGTACTGAAAGACGCGTTTTCACGTGCAGCCATTTTATCTAATGAAAAGTTTCGTGGGGTTCGTTTAAATCTTTCTTCTGGTGAACTGAAAATTACAGCTAATAACCCAGAGCAAGAAGAAGCCGAAGAAATTGTAGATGTAAACTACCAAGGCGACGATTTAGAAATTGGGTTCAATGTCGCTTATCTTATTGATGTATTGAATTCGCTAGGGTCTGACGATGTGAAAATCAGTTTGTCTGATTCTAATGCGAGTGCATTGATTGAAGATGCTGCTGACGATGCTGCACTTTATGTCATTATGCCAATGCGTCTGTAATTATTAATATATTTCATTATCTATCGGCGATGGTGGTGGTTACGATTAATCGTTTTCTTCCATCGCTGCTGTTTATCTCTTATTACCGTCCTTTTTACCGAGTCCTCTTATGAAACTGGACAAAGTCCAGCTTACGAACTTCCGTAACATTTCATCTGCTAATCTTTCACCTTCTCCTGCGTTAACAATTATCCGCGGTGTAAATGGCAGTGGAAAATCATCACTGGTTGAATCCATTTTCTATTTAGGTTTTGGCCGCTCCTTTCGTACTAATAAACACACATCTGTTATTAAGACGGGGGAAGAGGAGTTTAGTGTATTTGCTAGCTGCAAAAACGAAGAAAGTGAAACGTTAAACGTAGGCTTTCAGCGTAGAAGAAACGACACATTCACATGTAGTATTAACGGTGAGCATTCAAATAAACTTTCTGACTTAGTCAGTCTAGTACCCGTTCAACTGTTTACACCCCAAAGTACTGACCTTATTTTAGGTTCGCCTTCTGAACGTAGACGATTTTGTGATTGGGGATTGTTTCACGTGGAACATGACTTCCAAATGCTATCAGTACAGTTTTCAAAATTTCTTAAGCACCGTAATGCACTATTGAAACAGCAGTCTGATTTGTCGGCACCAGAAAACCAGTATTGGGAACAATGTTTTTTAGAGCGGGCAGAAGCGCTGTCGATAAAACGAGAAGGCTATATATCAAAACTGACGCCTATTTTTGAAAAATATGCGACAACATTTCTAGCTGAGTACGAAGTTTCCCTTAATTACTACAAAGGATGGGAAAAAGATGCGTCTTTAGCAGAAAGCTTAGTTAAAAAACGTGAGTATGATGGTAAAATAGGTCATACAACTTCTGGCCCCCATAAGGCTGATATTAAGCTAAAAGTTAATGGGGTTAATGCCCAAGAGTTATTATCACGTGGGCAGCTTAGAATGGCTGTTGCGGCGCTGCAAATGGCGCAAACAGAACTATTTAATACTTTAACTAACAGGAAGAGTATCTTCTTGTTAGATGATGTAGGCGCAGAACTTGACGCCGATAAACGTGAGTTATTTATAGACGGGCTGTTGGATATGGATACGCAGGTTTTCGTTACTGCAATTGAATCTTCGCAGCTTGAATTCATACAAAAATATAACGAAAAGAAAATGTTTCACGTGGAACATGGAAGCGTGAAAGAGGAGTAAAACCTAGTATGTCAGAACAGAATAATTACGACTCGTCCAGTATCAAGGTACTTAAAGGATTAGACGCCGTACGAAAGCGTCCTGGTATGTATATCGGTGACACGGACGATGGTACAGGACTTCACCACATGGTTTTCGAGGTTGTTGATAACTCGATAGATGAAGCTTTGGCTGGACACTGTTCAGAAATCGTTGTGCAAATACACACAGATGGCTCTGTTTCTGTATACGATGACGGTAGAGGAATTCCAACTGCAGTGCACGAAGAAGAAGGTGTGTCTGCGGCTGAAGTTATTATGACAGTTCTGCATGCTGGCGGTAAGTTCGATGATAACTCTTATAAAGTATCTGGCGGACTACACGGCGTTGGTGTTTCAGTAGTAAACGCATTATCGAGCAAGTTGAAGCTTCGTATTCGTCGTGAAGGCAAAACACACGAACAAGAATATCAACATGGTGTTCCTCAGGCGCCTTTAGCTGTAATTGGTGAAACTGATAAAACAGGTACTAGTGTTCGCTTTTGGCCAAGCTCAGATACCTTTACTAACACCTTATTTCATTACGATATTCTAGCTAAACGTTTAAGAGAGTTATCTTTCCTTAACTCTGGTATTTCAATTCGATTGAAAGACGAGCGTGACGGTAAAGAAGATCACTTCATGTACGAAGGTGGAATTAAAGCTTTTGTTGAATACTTGAATCAAAAGAAGACACCTGTTCACCAGAAGGTTTTCCATTTTACGCATGAACAAGAAGATGGTATTTCAGTAGAAGTGTCTATGCAGTGGAATGATGGCTTCCAAGAAAACATTTACTGCTTTACTAACAACATTCCTCAAAGAGACGGTGGTACTCACTTAGCCGGTTTCCGTGGTGCGTTAACAAGAACGCTTAATAACTACATGGAAAAAGAGGGTATGAACAAAAAGGCCAAAACTAACACGAGCGGTGATGATGCGCGTGAAGGTTTAACGGCTGTTGTATCAGTGAAAGTTCCTGACCCTAAATTCTCATCTCAAACTAAAGATAAGCTGGTTTCATCAGAAGTGAAAACAGCAGTTGAATCAGCAATGAACGAAAAACTTGCTGAGTTCTTACTTGAGAACCCTGCCGAAAGTAGAATTATTGCAGGTAAGATTATCGATGCTGCACGAGCTCGTGACGCAGCACGTAAAGCACGTGAAATGACTCGCCGTAAGGGCGCGTTAGACTTAGCTGGTTTACCGGGTAAGCTTGCTGATTGTCAGGAAAAAGATCCTGCACTAAGCGAACTATATATAGTGGAAGGGGACTCTGCTGGCGGTTCAGCCAAGCAGGGACGAAACCGTAAGAACCAAGCTATTCTTCCGCTTAAAGGGAAAATATTAAACGTTGAGAAAGCACGTTTTGACAAAATGCTTTCTTCACAAGAAGTTGCCACGCTAATCACTGCACTAGGCTGCGGTATTGGCCGCGACGAATATAACCCAGAAAAACTACGTTATCACAGCATTATTATCATGACGGATGCTGATGTGGATGGCTCGCACATTCGTACATTGCTACTGACATTCTTCTATCGTCAAATGCCAGAAATCATCGAACGTGGTTATATTTATATTGCACAGCCGCCACTTTATAAAGTGAAAAAAGGTAAGCAAGAGCAATATTTGAAAGATGATGATGCGTTAACGGCATACCTGACTTCTATCGCAATTGATGGTTCATCTCTGCACACCAGTGATGATGACCCAGGTATTAGCGGTGTAGCGTTAGAGCAATTGGTAACCTTATACCAATCAGCAGAGAAGATGATTACGCGCATGAAGCGTTTAATGCCTTCCTCTATTCTTTATAGAATGATTTATACGCCTACATTGAATCTAGAAGATTTAAAAGATGAAAGCACACTCGCAAACGTAGCTGAACACTTTGTTGCACAGCTTACTGAACGTGAAAATGATGGCGCAACATACCGCTATGAAATTCGCAGAGACATCGAACTTAGCGAGTTCTATATCACCATTATCATGCGTATGCATGGTATCGATTACGAATACGTAATTGGTCACGACTTTATTGAGTCTACTGAATATCAGCGTCTTAAAGAGCTTAATTTGGCGATTAACGACATGATGAGCGCAAATGCGTTTATACAACGTGGTGATCGTAAAATGCCTGTAGAGTCATTTAAAGAAGCACTAGATTGGTTAATGAGTGAAGCTAAACGTGGTCAGTACATTCAGCGCTATAAAGGGCTAGGTGAGATGAACCCAAGCCAGCTTTGGGAAACCACCATGGATCCTGAAGGTCGTAGAATGCTTCAAGTTAAAATTGAAGATGCTATAGCGTGTGACCAGTTGTTTACTACGCTAATGGGTGACCAAGTAGAACCAAGAAGAAACTTCATTGAAGCTAACGCGTTAAGAGTAGAAAACTTAGACGTGTAAGAGGTCAATGACCCCACACGTTAGATTAGTGTGAAAAGATAAAGAAAAAGCCTGGCTTCTTTAAAAAGAATCCGGGCTTTTTTATTGTTAAATCACACACAGTATAATCAAAATCTACATATAGACTTGTGGCCTTAGAATGTCCGTCTACAACAGATTGCCTGCTGTTTCGCTTTAGACCATTCAATCCATAAGAAAACCTCTGTAGTACTCACAGAGACGCCCTGAGGTGTATAGGAGAGGCAAAATTAATGTGAGGTGGAAATATATGCCTTATAGAAAAGGAAGATATTCCATCGGGTTATGATGCTCATGATGACTTAATGACGCCGCGTTATGTCTAATTAATTAATAATTGATAATGAAGCCATGGCGGCAGGTGTGATTAAGCAAAGACAATAAGACAACGTAGTGACGATTGAGAGCCTTAATTAGCCTTAATTAGCGTTAATTAAAAAAATAATACGCTAAAGCAAAAAGGCTAGGTCAAAAAAAAGAGTAGGGTTTAATACCTACTCTTTTCTAATTTGTAGCGCTATGTATAACTGGCGTATAAGCGACATATAAGCGACATATAAGCGACATATAAGCGACTAGGAACCAAACCTTACTGCGTTCGAGTTATCACTAGACTCACTTCATTGTCATCTGAAGGAGCAACCTGAAAACGGTATATCCCTGTATTAGAGGGCGTAAACTGAAGGTTCTCAGAACCTTGTTTACAGACTAAGAATACCTTGGTGCTTACCATAACAGGCTGACCTTTATAATTACCCCCACAACTTTGACTCGGTGTCCAAATAGCATCAGACAAACGAAAATCATAGGGCTGTCCATCAGCGATAAGTTCTACATTTACGTACCAGCCCTTACTATCTTTTTTAAATTGATAGGCCGATGTGGCTTCCCACCAATTAAATACACCTCGAAGATACAAGTTTTCGAACTGAATTTTTGGCACGGACTGGGCTACTTCTGGGATAGAAAAACCACTTCTGCTTGAACAGGCAGAAACAAAGAGCGAAAAAATAATGACTAAAAGGGTTTTATTCACACTAACTCCAATAAAAAAACGCTCAACAGATGTTGAGCGTTTGTAGTCTATAGCTTACTTACCAAACTAATTTAAGACTTTGCCAACAGGGAAATATCTGCGGTTGTAAGGAAAAGTTGCCTTAAAAGCGATAACAACGCAAGTCTGTTTTGTTTAACCGCGTCATCGTCTGCCATTACCATCACATCATCAAAGAAGCTATCGATAGCTTTACGCAACGTTGCCATAGTTGAAAGTATTTTAGTGTAATCTTGAGTAGCAACAGCGGTAGTTACCACAGATTCAGCCGACATTAGCGCGCTATAAAGTGCCTTTTCAGCGTCTTCACTTAGCAATGATTCATCAATAGATGCATTACCGCTGCTGTCGACACCTTGCTTAGCTAGTATGTTCGCTACACGCTTGTTAGCTGCTGCTAATGCCTGAGCTTCATCAAGCTGTTTAAACTCGGCTACCGCGTTTACACGAGCTACATAATCACGAGGTTGGGTAGGGCGCCTAGCGGAAACCGCTTGAATAACATCAATAGCGATACCTTGGTCTTGCAACACCGCGACAAATCTTGCTAATACAAAGTCGACAACCTGTGCTTGGAAGTCTTGGTTAGAAAGCTTATTACCGTATACTTCACCCGCTTTAGCAACAAGTGCTTCAAGATCTAGTGGTAGTGAAAGTTCGGTGATGATGCGCAGTACACCAATAGCTGCCCGGCGTAACGCGAAAGGGTCTTTATCACTTTTCGGTAGTTGGCCAATACCAAAAATTCCGACTAAAGTATCTAGCTTGTCAGCAAGTGCGACTGCAGCACTGATTCCAGGGGAAGGCAAAGCGTCACCGGCAAATCTAGGCATATACTGTTCGTAAAGCGCTTCAGCAACCGCCGCATCTTCACCATCATTTAACGCATAGTATTTACCCATAACGCCTTGTACGTCTGGGAATTCCATTACCATGTTGGTCATCAAATCAGTTTTAGCAAGTAAACCTGCACGAGCCGCAAGGGCTTCATTCGCGTCGATTTGTGACGCAATAAAACCAGATAGCGCAGAAATACGTTCAGATTTTTCTTTAAGTGTTCCTAATTGCTTTTGGAAAAGCACGCTCTCAAGGCTGGCAAGTCTGCTTTCAAGTGATGTCTTTTTATCACTGTTAAAGAAGAACTCAGCATCAGCTAGGCGAGGGCGAATAACTTTTTCATTGCCGCTTATTACCTGAATAGGATCTTGGCTTTCAATATTACTGACAAATAAGAACGTGTTAGAAAGCTGACCTTCGCTATCAAGCAATGGCACATATTTCTGATCGTCTTTCATGGTGTAAATAAGCGCTTCTTTAGGCACCGCTAAGAAGCCTTCTTCAAAGCTTGCTTGCATCACTACCGGCCATTCAACCAATGAAGCAATTTCTTCAAGCAGGTCTTCGTTAAAATCAGGTGTAAGCGAAAGCGCATCAGCAGCAGTTTGTAGTTGCTGACGTACCTTGTCTTTACGCGCGGTAAAATCAGCTACCACGTAATGCGCTTCCAAGGCACTTGCGTAGTTGTCAGCATGGTCTAGCTCAAAGCGCGCTTCACCATGGAAGCGATGACCTTGAATAGTCCTTCCGCTTGCTAAGCCTAACGCGGTTAAGTTCACTACTTCACTGCCATACAACGCCGTAAGGGTATGAACTGGGCGAATAAACTGCGTAGTGTAATTACCCCAACGCATCGCTTTAGGGATAGGAAGCTTAGCAATAGCCTGGTTAAGTAAAGACGCTAGTAACTCGCCAATCTGTTTGCCTGGCACGTGCGCTTTGTGCAACAGCCATTCACCTTTGTCGGTAACAAGGCGTTCAGCATCTTCTACACTAATACCATTACCACGGGCCCAACCTTGAGCGGCCTTGGTAGGATTGCCATCTGCATCAAAAGCGGCACTTACAGCAGGGCCGCGTTTTTCTACCGTTTTATCAGCTTGGCTTTCAGCCAACGCAGAAACATAAACAGCTAAGCGACGTGGTGCTGCAAACCAGCTTACGCTGGTAAAACTAAGCTCAGCAGCGCTAAGTGCTGCCTCAAATTGCTGTGCAAAGGCTTCGCCAAGAGACTTAAGCGCTTTAGGTGGAAGCTCTTCTGTTCCAAGCTCTATCAAACAATTCTCTGTTCGCACCCTTAAGACTCCTTATTACAAAGTGGGAAACCAAGCGCTTCACGCTTCTGGAAATAGCTTTCAGCACATGCTTTTGCGAGAGTACGAACGCGTAAAATATAGCGTTGACGTTCTGTCACTGAAATAGCATGGCGAGCATCTAGCATATTAAATGCATGAGATGCCTTCATGACTTGCTCGTAGGCAGGTAGTGGTAAATTCTTCTCGATAAGTAGTTGGCTAGCTGCTTCACATTCATCGAATGTACGGAACAGGGCATCAACGTTGGCATATTCAAAGTTATAGGTAGATTGCTCTACTTCATTTTGATGGAATACGTCGCCATAGGTGACTTTACCCATAGGGCCATCTGCCCATACTAAGTCGTAAATGCTATCTACGCCTTGTACATACATGGCTAAACGTTCTAGGCCGTAAGTAATTTCGCCCGTAACTGGCTTACATTCAATACCGCCAACTTGTTGGAAGTAAGTGAACTGCGTCACTTCCATACCATTAAGCCATACTTCCCAACCAAGGCCCCAAGCGCCAAGGGTAGGTGACTCCCAGTTGTCTTCAACAAAGCGAATGTCATGCACCAGTGGATCGAAACCTAATTCTTTCAAAGAACCCAAATACAATTCCTGAATATTGTCAGGAGAAGGCTTCAACATGACTTGGAATTGATAGTAATGTTGTAAGCGGTTTGGGTTTTCACCGTATCGACCATCAGTAGGACGACGGCAAGTTTGTACATAGGCACTGCTCATAGGCTCTGGGCCTAATGAACGAAGAAATGTCATTGGGTGAAAGGTACCCGCACCTACTTCCATATCAAGGGGCTGAATGATTACGCACCCTTGACGCGCCCAATAATCTTGAAGCGCAAGGATCAAACCTTGAAAGGTATTAATATCGTATTTCTGCATACATCCGCTGCTTATTGGTTATCTGTATCTTTAAAGGTGGGATAGTATACAATTTGTAACGCATAGTATGTAGGTGTAAAGCGTTAAAAAGCGCCATGAAACCCGCTAAAAGATGACTAAAAGGTCGATTGAAGAGGCTATTTAAGATTATGACATCAACTGGATTGAATCGGTGTGGCTGGGTGAGCGATGACCTTCTATATCAAAAATACCACGATGAGCAGTGGGGGCGACCTGTTTTCGATAGCAAAGAGTTGTTCGCTAAACTTTGTTTGGACGGTCAACAGGCTGGATTGTCGTGGATAACCATTTTAAAAAAACAAGAAAATTATGAAGCTGCTTTCCATGACTTTGAGCCTACAAAAATAATTCAAATGGATGAGCAAGAAATAGCGGCATGCTTGCAAAACCCTGGCATTGTGCGCAACAAGCTAAAAGTCGCATCAATTATTAAGAATGCCCATGGCTATTTAAACATCGAAAAACGCCAAAGTTTTTCTGACTTTATTTGGCAGTTTACCGACGGTAAAACTATTATCAATGAATGGAAAGACTTTAAAGAAGCGCCTACCTTTACTGCTGAATCCAAAGCAATGTCGAAAGCGCTGAAAAAAGAGGGCTTTTCCTTTGTAGGGGAAACCATTTGTTATGCATTCATGCAAGCGGTAGGCATAGTGAATGACCATGTTACAGGCTGTCATTGTTACGAAGAAACCTGTCAACTAGCAAGACGATAACCCTACATAAAACCCAATAAAAAAGCGCTTCATACGAAGCGCCTTTAAAGGGGGTGCTGAAATTATAGCAACCGGCTAGGTAATCGACTGACAATACGCCTTTATTGCTGGCATTTCACTTAACACTTTAGATTCATAATCTGACTCAATCTGCTCTCTAGCTATGTCTTGCTTACGCTTTTCTTGTTTAGACAGTTTCTGCCTATCTTCTAGCACGGCAAAACCGCTCACTTCTACGAATAACGCATAAGTATGAGGGTAGGACGCTTTATGATCTGGAGGAGACAAAATAGGTAATGCTCCCAACAAATTAACTATCCGAATAACCCCTTCAGATAAGTCGCACTGTTGTTGCTCCATTGCCTTAGCGATAGTGTAAATACTTTCACTAATCGTTTTTATACGCTCGTCTCTTACTTTCTGCTGGCGTTGGTTTTGTTGCTTTAGCTGGAACAACAACCGACCGGCATAAAAACCAAGTGCGACTATAATTAATAGCGCCACAATAACTAACACTGTCCACAGCATAAAACAGAGCCCGCCTTACTATTTCTTAAAGTCGTTAATATCTATAGCGTCCAAATCACCTAATGGATCCATTTCGTCGTCATCCTCATCATCGTCTTCAACGATGCCAAGCAAATCACAAAGAATGCGGTGTCGTGCCATTTTTTCATCAACGTAAGATTGTTGTTCTTTAGTAAGTTGCTTGTCGTCATCAAGCTTATCTAACAATGACGCTAAACGCTGATCTGCTTCAAGTGCCGCTAGCTCTTCGCTAGGTGTGGCGAATTTCTGCTTTTGAGTCGGCGTAGTAATTGTCGTTTTCTTAACAACTAAAGGAATAGGTTTCTTGCTGCCTAAACGAGGGTCTTGGTTCTCACGACGTTTAGAAGTACCGTTCTCACCTTGCCCAACGTTATGACGGCTGCCAGCAGGTTTACCTTTATGCTTCTTTGGACGAGGGGTACTCTCCAGACGTTTTTGCCCAGGTTTACGATCAGGATCTTTCCTGACGCCAATGAGTCCAACTTTACGAGACTTTTTTGATCTTGCCATATATAAAAGGTATCAAATTTTTAGTGATTGAAAGGGCGTATTATAGCGCGAATTGCTCAAAGCTTCTTCATCAATAAAGCATGATTCATCGGAAAGTGAATATGCGGTTGGGTCTGTTCGCGATAATACAACTTGAAGGTCTACGAAAAAGTACGTGTTTGCCGAATAATGCGTAATACAAACGCTAGGTAATACGTGAATTTAGGCAAGAAAAAAGGCGATGGCTTTCACCATCACCTTACATTGTTTGAGTGTCAGATGACACCTCTCCCGTTATTTACACTTCTATGTGTAGTTGTGCTTCCCAGCTTGGCTCCCCTTTTTATTGGTTTTAGCAGAGCTCATTTTTGTTCTTGGCCTTCTTGGCGCTTTATCCAATCTTCCGTGTTGTATTATTATTATTCTTGTTATTTAGCTTGTTGGGTTTCAGACAAACCTACAAACTATCGCGATAGACTACACGAATAATTTTGAAATACAACTTTATACGCAACAATTAATTAACAATTGAGCGTGTAACTTTAGAATTTTAGTGTAAGCCCGCGATATAATTAGATAATATTTCGATATCTTCATCGGTTAATTTCATCGCAATATCACGCATCATGCCATTCATATCGTTGTGGCGCTCGCCAGCACGGAAAGATTTCAATTGTGCTGCAGTATAGGTTACATGCTGGCCACTGATATCAGGGAAACCCGCTAAGCCCATACCGTTACCTTTAGGACCGTGACATGCTATACATGCGGTCACGCCACGAGACTCATCGCCTCCTTGGTATAAAGCGCGACCAGCTTCAATGTATTGCTCTGCCGTTTCACCTTCTTTAGGTGTTTGGCTAGAAAAGTAAGCGGCTAAGTCTTTCATGTCTTGTTCTGAAAGAGGGGCTGCCATACCATTCATTACCGCATTGTTACGGCCTTCTTCGCCACCTGTCTGTGACGCAAGTTTGAACTCCATTAATTGCTTAACGAGGTACTTTTCGTGCTGTCCTGCTATTTTGGGATTCATGTCTATCATGCTGTTACCATCAGGCCCATGACATGCTGCACATACTGCAGATTTTGCTTTACCGGCTTCAGCATCACCTTCTGCCATCGCAGAAACTGAAATACCTAAAGACACACACAATAACAAACACAGTTTTTTCATAATAAATCTCTTAAATGGATCCAACGGCTCGCGTAACATACGTGATATCATGCGTATTTTACACATTTAACGCGTCAGAAAAACCTATTCCATGATAAAACTATGGTTTTTAGCAGGTTTAGATCATTAATAGAGTTTAATTCTAGGGTTATGACGCATTTGAGGTAAGTCTAGATGTCGTATTACACCAAAGCAAAGTTCTTTACCAGTGCACCTGATATTCGCCATTTAAAAGATGACAGCGGTATTGAGGTGGCGTTTGCTGGCCGTTCTAACGCGGGCAAGTCGAGCGCATTAAATACACTCACTCGTCAAAAGAACCTAGCAAGAACCAGTAAAACACCAGGTCGTACACAGCTCATCAACGTTTTTAATCTTGAAGAAGACCGTCGTTTAGTCGATTTGCCTGGTTATGGGTTTGCGCAAGTACCACTTGCAATGAAAAATAAATGGCAACAAGCATTAGGTGAATACCTTCAAAAGCGTAAATCGCTTAAAGGTTTAGTGGTGCTTATGGATATTCGTCACCCGTTTAAAGATCTTGATCAAGATTTGATTCATTGGGCAGTAGATTCCAATATCCCTGTATTAGCCTTGCTGACTAAGTCAGATAAGCTCAAGTCGGGTAAGCGAAAAGCTCAGCTGCTTATGGCGCAGGAAGCTGCACTGGCGTTTATGGGTGATGTGACCGTAAATACCTTCTCATCGTTAAATCGACAGGGATTGCCAGAGCTCGAAAAAGTGTTGAATAAGTGGTTGGCACTTGACGAAAAATCTCCTGACGCAGAATAAAATAAACAGTTTGAACGACTGAGCTAAACAAAGGGCCAGATAAAAGAAAGCCCCGCTAAAAAGCAGGGCCAAAATACTGAGAGAAAACACATAAAAACCGAATATATAGAGTAGGCATATTTCGGTTAGTTCATTTTAAAATACTAAAAGATTCGTTCTTTGTTTTAAGTTTAAGATTTTAATGGACTTTTTCTTTCTGAGTATTTGGAAAATTTATTGCAGACATAAAAAAACCCCGACAAATCTGTCGGGGTTAAAGCAAAGGTTTGAAAACAGATTTCTCACCTCTGTACCCTACACGCATTAGGGTACAATAATGGTGAAAAAAGGCAAGTAAGAGTGTAATAAAATTACCAAACTTGCCCATTTTTGAGCTATTGCTCACTTTTTTCTGTAATCTAATTACTTTTTAGTGAGCTTCATCCCAGTTATCGCCCACGCCCGCTTCAACCATCAGCGGCACATTTAATACTGCAGCTTGCTCCATTAAGCTGACGATATTTTTAACTTGTTCCTCTAGATGTTCTTCTCTAATCTCAAATACCAATTCATCGTGTACCTGCATCATCATGAGTACGTCGTCACTTTCAAGTGAGGTGATCCAATCATCAACCTTTATCATGGCCATTTTAATGATGTCGGCAGCTGTACCTTGCATAGGTGCGTTGATTGCCGCACGCTCTGCTCCTTTGCGACGTGCGCCATTACTGGCTTTTATGTCGGGTAGGTACAAGCGTCGACCAAACACAGTTTCCACGTAGCCTTTTTCTTTAGCGCCTTCTCTGGTGCTGTCCATGTACTCAAGTACGCCCGGGTAGCGTTCAAAATACAAGTCCATGTATTTTTGTGCTTCGTGACGTGGAATATTAAGTTGTTTAGCAAGGCCAAAGGCACTCATTCCATAGATCAAACCAAAGTTTATAGCTTTAGCACTACGACGTTGTTCCGTCGTCACTTCGTCAAGGGTTACCCCAAACACTTCTGCCGCGGTGGCTTTGTGAATGTCTCTGCCATGAGCAAATGCATCAAGAAGACCTTCATCGCCCGACAAATGGGCCATTATTCTAAGTTCAATTTGAGAATAATCGGCAGCAACAATCTTGTAACCTTCACGTGGAACAAATGCTTGTCTTACCTTACGGCCTTCTTCATTTCGAATAGGAATGTTTTGAAGGTTAGGATCCGTTGACGACAAGCGGCCCGTTGCCGTAATAGCTTGATGGTAAGAAGTATGAACTCGACCCGTACGATGATTAATCATTTTAGGGAGTTTGTCGGTATACGTATTTTTAAGCTTGGTTAACCCTCTATACTCCATTAACTTTTTAGGTAACGGGAACTCAAGGGCGAGTTCTTGTAATACTTCTTCAGAAGTAGAAGGGGCGCCTTTGGGGGTTTTCTTAATAACCGGTAACGACATTTTCTCGAACAAAATGTGTTGAAGCTGTTTTGGCGAACCTAAATTAAATACTTCGCCGGCTTCTTCATGCACTTCTTTTTCTAGCTCAGCAATACGCGTAGCTAAATCTTGGCTCTGCTGGCGTAACCGTTGGCTTTCAATTAATACGCCTTGCTGTTCCATACGAGATAAAACACAAGCAACCGGCACCTCAACACCAACCAATAGTGCTTTAAGCTTGGGTTCGTTTTCTAGTTTTGCCCATATTGCTTGATGAAGGCGCATAGTAATATCAGCATCTTCAGCGGCGTAAGGACCTGCTTCTTCTAATCCAATTTGATTAAAAGTAAGCTGTTTGGCACCTTTACCTGCAATTTCTTCAAAGTGAATTGTTTTATGACCTAAATAGGCAAGGGCTAGTGAGTCCATGTCATGGCGCTGTGCGGTACTGTTTAACACATAGCTTTCCAACATAGTGTCAAAGCCAATGCCATTTAGCGTTATGTCATAATGGGCGAGTACATTCTTGTCATATTTAATGTGCTGGCCCACTTTGATAATGGTTTCAGACTCTAAAATAGGCTTCAATGCCGTAAGTACGTAATCTCGTGATAACTGCGTGGGTGCATCGGGATAATCATGAGCAACAGGCACGTAAGCCGCAGCACCGGGTTCGATACAAAAAGAAACACCAACAAGTTCAGCTTCCATGTAGTTAACACTGGTCGTTTCAGTATCAACAGCAATAAGCGGCGCTGCTTTTAGCTTTTTAATCCAGCTATCAAACGTAGCTTCATCTAGCACCACGTCATAACCAGACTTATCGATATTACTTTCTGGCTGTGCTACGTCAGTATCGTTAGATTCAGAATCGCTAGCGTCAGACGTACTTTTTCCGTTTTCTGCTTTTGAAGGTTCATTACCATCACTTGCGAGCAATGCGCTAATTTCTGTATGCCAGCGCTTGAATTCGTACTCTGCGAACATCGACTGTAAGGTTTCGTTATCTGGTGATGTAGGGCAAAGCTCATCTATTTTGTATTGTAGATCTAAATCAATGGTAATCGTGGCAAGGGTGTATGACAGGCGAGCTTGCTCTTCATACTCTCGCATTTTAGTTGCCATAGTTTTGCTCCCTCTAAACGAGAGATCGGCAATTTTATCAAGGTTGTCATAGATAGCACTGATGCCACCAATACCGTTTAACAGTGCTTGTGCACTTTTATCACCCACACCAGGTACGCCAGGAATGTTATCGACTTTGTCACCCTTAAGGGCTAAGAAATCAATAACCAGTTCTGGTGGAATACCGAATTTCGTATTTACCCCTTCAATGTCCATAATCTGATTTGTCATAGTATTGATCAAGGTGACATTTTCGTTGACCAGTTGTGCCATGTCTTTATCGCCAGTACTGATCAGGGTATCAATACCATGTTCTGTGGCGCGACAGGCTAGGGTACCAATCACATCATCGGCTTCAACGCCAGACTCAACGATGACAGGTAAACCCATGGCTTTGATGATGGTGTGCAATGGTGCTATCTGACTGCGTAACTCTTCCGGCATAGGTGGGCGATTCGCTTTATATTCTTCATAAATATCGTCGCGAAACGTTTTACCTTTGGCATCGAAGATGACTGCCATGTGAGTAGGATTGTATTGTCTAATCAAGCTTTTCAGCATGTTGACAACACCATAGATCGCACCGGTATCCTGACCTTTTGAGTTCGTCAGGGGCGGCAATCCGTGAAATGCTCTAAATAGATAAGATGATCCATCTACTAGAATAAAAGGGGGCTTTTTCGAATCTGTCATAGCTATGCATTAACCAAGCTTAGAATAAGGCGCAAGCATGCCATAGGCGCTGGTGGATCGCCATAGAGCATAGCAACATAAATAAAGGGATCATCTGTGGATAAGATTGTGATCTAATAAAATAAGCACAACGAAACTAACGATCTTTGTAAATAGAAAGATCGTCCTGTAAAGCAATAAAAATAAGGGAATGAAAAATAAGAGTGTGGACTGCGTACCTGCAACTCATCATTCCTTTTTATGTGGATAACTTGGTGAACTTATTTTTTTTTGTTTAACCAAATTGGTCAGATAATGTAGCATAAGAAATTAGCAATCCAATACTGGTTATTAAGACTTTTTTTTGAACAGCTGATGGTTTTATAGCCAAAAATAGAATAAGTCGGCTCGGCGAGGTCTAGGAGGACATTATGAAGCAAGTTGCAGTGATTTTAAGTGGTTGTGGTGTATTTGATGGCGCTGAAATTCATGAGTCAGTATTAACGCTTTTAGCTATTGAACAAGCTGGGGTAGGTTATCAATGTTTTGCGCCAGATAAGGCTCAAATGCATGTAGTGAATCATTTAACGGGAGACGTTTCAGAAGATGAAACTCGAAATGTATTGGTTGAGTCTGCACGCATTGCCCGAGGCAATGTAAAGCCTATTACAGAATGTAAGGTATCAGACTTCGATTATCTTATTGTACCTGGTGGTTTTGGTGCTGCTAAGAATTTATGTTCATTTGCCGTTGATGGTGAAAAAAGTAGCGTAGATAAAGATGTGCTTACGGTGTGCAATGACTTTGCGAAAGCAAAGAAACCTGTGGCCTATGCATGCATTGCCCCTGCTATTGCAGCCAGTGTATATGGAAACAATGTTAAACTGACCATTGGTAGCGATGAAGATACCGCCAATGCCTTGAACGCGCTAGGGGCATGCCATGTAAACTGTGAAGTAGATGAAGTGGTGGTAGATGTTGAAAATAAACTGGTTACTACGCCAGCCTATATGACGGCACAAAATATCTTACAAGCCCATGCTAGTATTAATAAAATGGTAGAAACGGTACTAGCAATGAAATAATTTGCTTATAGCCCTATAATCGCGTCAATGTAGTAGAAACCTTGTATCCTCTAAAAACCGCGAACACTGTTAATCGCGAGTTTACTAATAACGAAAGGCATAACGAAGCATGCACTACCGTGCCATTGTACGAATTCTAGGGCTCCTTATTGCGCTATTTAGCGTAACCATGATCCCACCTGCTGTGGTATCTCTGATTTATCAAGACGGTAGTGGTTTGCCTTTTACCCTTGCGTTCTTTATTTGCGTAGGTGGCGGTATGGTGCTTTGGTACCCAAACCGCCAGCAAAAAAACGATTTACGAGCGCGAGAAGGCTTTTTAATCGTTGCCCTGTTCTGGTCGGTACTAGCCAGTGTGGGTGCCATTCCTCTTATGTTGCTAGAACAGCCTAGCATGACCGTAACGGATGCTTTTTTTGAATCGTTCTCAGGGCTAACCACAACCGGTGCAACGGTAATTGAAGGCATTGATTTCTTACCCCATTCGGTACAGTTTTATCGACAACAACTACAATGGCTAGGCGGCATGGGTATCATTGTACTCGCCGTCGCTATACTACCTATTTTAGGGGTTGGGGGTATGCAGCTGTACCGTGCAGAAACTCCTGGGCCTGTGAAAGATAATAAAATGACACCGCGTATTGCCGATACAGCAAAACACCTTTGGTATATTTATCTTTCTATCACTATTGCATGCGCCGCTGCGTATTGGTTGGCTGGCATGGATATGTTTGATGCCATTTGCCACGCGTTCTCAACGGTTGCCATTGGGGGCTTCTCAACTCATGATGCTAGCCTTGGCTACTTTAATAGCCCAATGGTGAATGTGGTCTGTACGGTTTTTCTATTAATTGCTGCACTTAACTTTTCACTCCATTACGCAGCAGTGAGTACCCGTTCGGTAAAAGGCTATTTTAACGACCCAGAATTTAAAGCCTTTTTCTTTATTCAAGCCACACTTATCATGCTGTGCTTCTTGGTACTCACGCTATCAGGTTTTTACGACTCGGCTGAAACCGCGCTCGATCAAGCTATGATTCAGGCCGTATCAATCAGTACTACGGCGGGGTTTGCGACTACAGACTTCTCAATTTGGCCCACGTTTTTGCCCATACTACTCATCTTTTCAAGTTTCATTGGAGGTTGTGCAAGTTCAACCGGAGGCGGCTTAAAAGTGGTTCGTGTGTGTTTACTGTTCCTTCAGGGTAAGCGTGAAGTAGACAGGCTTATTCATCCTAAGGCAGTGTATTCTGTTAAGTTAGGTGAACGAGCAATGCCCGATAAGGTAGTAGAGGCGGTATGGGGCTTCTTCTCTGCTTACGCGGTGGTGTTTGTTGTACTAATGATAGGGCTAATTGCAACAGGGCTAGATAACTTAAGCGCGTTTACCGCGACCGCAGCCATGCTAAATAACCTTGGTCCTGGATTGGGCAGTGTTGCGTCTAACTATGCGGGTGTAACCGATGCTGGAAAGTGGATTTTAGTGGTGGGAATGGTATTTGGGCGATTGGAAGTCTTTTCGTTATTGGTACTATTTTCACCTACGTTCTGGCGAAGTTAATACGCTTTCGCTACGTGCATTGTTCTATTTATCCAAAGAAGAATGCGCTGGGTTGGAACAGCTTTTCTACATCGCCAATGTATTTTTTGTCGACTAAGAACAGAATAACGTGGTCATTTGCTTCAATAAGCGTATCGCTATGGGCAATGATCACTTGGTCGTCTCTTACTACCGCGCCTATGGTAGTACCAGGAGGAAGTTTAATTTTACCGATTTCTTTACCCACAACTTTAGAGGTATTTTCATCACCATGTGCAATCGCTTCTATCGCCTCTGCTGCACCACGGCGCAAAGAATATACGTTTACAATATCTCCGCGTCTAACATGGGTAAGCAGGGCCGAAATCGTCGCCTGTTGCGGTGAAAAAGCAATGTCTATTTCACCGCCTTGTACTAAGTCTACATAAGCACTACGTTGAATCAGTACCATGGCTTTTTGTGCGCCCATGCGCTTGGCTAACATGGCAGACATAATGTTAGCTTCATCATCATTGGTCACCGCAATGAATGCATCAACTTGCTCGACATTCTCTTCACTGAGCAACTCTGGATCTGATGCATCACCGCTAAAGACAATCGTCTTGTCTAAGTGAGCAGAAAGGTATTTTGCTCTTTCGTGACTAAACTCAATCAGCTTCACGTTATGTTTGTGTTCAAGTTTTTTCGCTAGTCCTGCACCAATTAAGCCGCCGCCAGCTATCATAATGCGTTTATAGCTAGACTCTAATTTTTGAAGTTCACTCATTACCGCACGAATATGCTTAGTTGCAGCAATAAAGAATACTTCATCATCGGCTTCGATAACGGTAGTACCCAGTGGTCGAATAGGGCGACCACGGCGATAGATTGCTGCCACCCGTGTTTCCACATTGGGCATGTGGTCTTTTAACGCAGATAACGCATGACCTACCAGTAAACCACCATAATAGGCTTTTACCGCCACTAAGCTGGCTTTACCATCAGCAAATTCAACAACCTGTAAAGCACCAGGGTAGTCTATAAGCCGTTTGATAGCTTTAGTCACTAGCTGTTCAGGAGCAATAATGTGGTCTACAGGTATGTCCTGCTGCTTATAGAGTTGTTCTTGGTAAATAATGTATTGTTCTGAGCGAACGCGAGCAATCTTGGTCGGGGTTTTGAATAAACTAAAGGCAACTTGGCAAGCGAGCATATTGCTTTCATCACTGTTCGTTACCGCGATAAGCATGTCGGCATCTTCTGCACCGGCTTTTCGTAATACGTCCGGGTGAGAACCCACGCCATTAACCACCTGTAAATCTAATCGGTCTTGAAGCGCACGCAAGGTATTGGGATCAGAATCGATAACCGTAATATCGTTCTTCTCTCCTACAAGGTTTTCAGCAAGTGTTCCGCCAACCTGACCTGCGCCTAGAATGATGATTTTCATCGGTGTTTATGTGCCTTATTGCTTTTATTTGCTCAACGACTTTACCAGTCTCGCATAGTAGAAACCATCCATTTGTTGCTCGCCAGGTAGGATTTGTCTACCGGGCTTACTCGGTGTTTCGGTTTTTATAACAGGTACTAATGTGGCATCTGCATTGCGTTCTAAAAATGCGCTAATCTGTTGGCTATTTTCTTGTGGCAGAATAGAGCAGGTGGCGTAAAGCAATGTGCCACCAGGCTTAAGTGTTTGCCATAAGCTAGTTAGTATTTCAGCTTGAAGTGCTGCAAGTGCATCAATATCACTAGACTTTCTTAGCCAGCGAATATCAGGGTGGCGGCGTATAACACCAGTGGCAGAGCAGGGTGCATCAAGCAAAATTCGGTCGAAGTGTTGTCCATCCCACCATGTTTCAGGCTTAGCCGCATCGCCTTGCTTTATAACGGGCAAATTGGTTTGCGTATGCTGCAGGCGAGTCATGTTTTCTTCAACGCGCTTTAAGCGGTTCTCGTCAGCATCAAGGGCTAGGCAATACGCTAATTCAGGGGTGCGCTCAATAATATGACCCGTTTTACCACCAGGTGCAGCGCAACAATCTAATACGCGCTCGTGTGGTTGTGCGTCTAAATAATGGGCTGCAAGCTGAGCGGCACCATCTTGTACAGCAAAGTGGCCTTTTTCAAACCCTGGAAGCCCGGTAATGTCCTCTCGGCCTTCTAGTCTGATCGCATCTGCGTGTTCGCTACTTAATGAATAGTTAATCTCAACAGCATCCAATGCAGCAGCGTAATCGGTAATCGATATTTGTTTGGTATTAACCCTTAGCCAAATAGGCGCCATGGCATTGGTAGCTTCGCGCACGGCATCAGCATCTTGACCATAGGCATCTTCTAGAGCCTTATATAACCACTTGGGTAACCCACTAGCAATAATGGGGTTATCGATAGGCTTGTTAACCAGTTCTTGGCGCATAAAGTTGCGCAGTACAGCATTAACTAAGCCTTTTAATGCTGTCCCGCCTAAATAAGGCGAGGCATTAACGGTTTCGCCCACTGCAGCATGCTGGCTTACGCGAGAAAATGCTAACTGGTATAGCCCCAACAGAATAAGGTGCTCGATTACTTTTTTATTCCCTTTTAAAGGACGGTCGAGTAACTCGCGCAACCAGTGCTGTAATATAGGGAGTTTACGCATGACGCCCAAAGACATTTCTTGGATCCATGCGTTGTCTCTAGGATGATGGCGACGTTGAACACGCTCTAGGCAATCTCTTGACGATTTACCTTGTTCTAGAATTTGGTATATCACCCATGCACAATCGGCACGCAGATTTTTTTGTTTCGGTAATGGAGTGGGTTTCACTATTCTTCCGTACTGGCAATGCAGTTACCTGGTGCGAACCAGTCTTTGCGAGCATTAACGACATCTGCAGCGGGCAATGCTTTTTTCCCAGGTATTTGCAGGGTGTTGATTCGAAGGGCATTTGAACCCGTGGTTACCACAATGCCGTGCTTGTCAGCTTGAATGATAGTACCTGGGGCATCTGAAGTCGGTAAGCCATCAATCACATCCACCGACCAAATTTTAATATTTTGCGACTCAATTTTAGTCCACGCTACAGGCCATGGATTAAAAGCGCGTACGTTTCGTGCAATTTGCGCTGCGCTATCGTGCCAATTAATAAAGGCTTCTTCTTTGGAAAGCTTTTTAGCGTATGTTGCTTCGCTATCATCTTGCTTTACAGGTGAAAGGGTATCAATACTGTTTACTACATCTATTAATGCAGTAGGACCAAGTTCAGCAAGCTTTTCGTAAAGCGAGGCACTTGTATCATTTTCGCTAATGGGCAAGGTGGCTATATGCAACATGTCACCAGTATCTAGCCCTTCATCCATCTGCATGATGGTAACACCAGTCTCGCTATCGCCGGCCCATATCGCCCGTTGGATAGGCGCAGCTCCACGCCATTTAGGCAAAATTGAACCATGCACATTAAGACAACCCAATTTGGGCGCATCAAGTACCGACTTAGGTAAAATTAATCCGTAGGCAACCACAATCATTAAATCGGCGTTGATGTCTGCCAATGTTTGTTGTGCTTCGTTATTTTTTAAGCTGGCTGGCTGATAGACTGGAATCTCATGTTCTTGAGCAAGCACTTTTACGGGGCTTGGCGTAAGCTTTTTGCCTCGTCCAGCAGGACGGTCTGGTTGGGTATACACAGCAACAATGTCATGAGTGCTAGATAATAAAGCACTCAAATGCTGAGCTGCAAAATCCGGCGTGCCGGCAAAAATGATGCGTAATGGTTTTATCAAAACTAACCTCAGTCGCGTGCAGCTAAACGTGCTTCTTTTTCAAGCTTTTTACGAATTCGCTGGCGTTTAAGCGGAGACAAGTAATCAATAAACAGTTTGCCTTTTAGGTGATCCAATTCATGTTGAATACAAATAGCCAATAGACCGTCTGCTTCCAACTCAAATGCTTCACCGTTTTCATTCAGTGCTTTTACCGTAATTTCTTCTGCGCGCTCTACTTTGGCGTAGTTACCTGGAACAGAAAGACAACCTTCTTCACTAATAGTGCTGCCGTCTTTTTTGGTGATTTCCGGGTTGATAAAAACACGAGGCTCGTCTTGATCTTCCGCTACGTTCATTACAACAACTTGAACATGTCTGTCGACTTGAGTAGCAGCCAAACCAATTCCATTCTCGTCTTTCATGGTTTCGAACATATCCGAAACCAATTGTTTAATGTCGTCGTTCACTTCTTCTACCGGTTTTGCTACGGTACGAAGTCGTTCATCGGGAAAACTTAATACGTCTAAAATTGCCATGTGTCGCTTATTTAACCTTTTCGCTGTATAAATTCATATACGATCTAGTCGCTCGTACACTTTACAGTGCCTTTTGAGTTACTATTCTAACGTATATCGAGTTATATCGTGCAGTTTTTTGCTGCCGCGCCACAGTATTGAGGCACAATATCGATATAGTAGTATTGTCTGAAATTTCAACAGTAAATGGCAGTGGAAAAATTGCGGAAGGTTAATTTGAAAAATCGATTGAAGAAAGCAGTATGTACAATGGTATTGGCTATGGCATGTTTTGCCGCATTTTCAGCAATGGCCAAACCCTTAAAAGAAACTGCACCGCAAACTTATACTGTGAAGCAAGGTGATACCTTATGGGGCATCGCTAATCTTTTTTTAAATCAGCCATGGCTGTGGCCTGAACTTTGGCGTCACAACACTCAAATAGATAACCCGCATTTAATATACCCCGGTGACATTATCTCGGTGTCTTACATCAATGGTGAACCCGTATTTTCGATAAATCGAGCTAAGCCAAGCCTAGTGCTTTCGCCTGGTTCTGCCCGAAGAGTAAAGAGTGCGCCTATAGAGACCTTATCGTGGTCGGTATTAGCTCCCTATATAAAACAACACACCCTACTTTCTGAGGAAGAGTATGAATTACTCCCCCATTTATTGGGAAATCACGATGGTAATGTGAGTTTTGTGTCTAACGACTTAGTGGTAAGCCAAAAAGAAAACCGCACTGAAGATCAGTATCAGGTGGTAAGAAAGCAATCTATTATACGCAATATGCAAGGTAAGGTGCTTGGTGTGCAGCTCACCCATGTAGCAAAAGCTAGCTTAGAGACTGACGTGTCGTTACCAAAGGCTAGAATGGTAAAACTTTCAGATTCAAATCAAGAAGCGAAACGTGGAGATAAGTTACTTACTGGTGACTTCACGTTAGACAATGATTTAGTTCTGCAAGAAGCAACGTCACAACGAGGTTTTGTGATTGGCGACTTACACGATCACGACTTACTCGGCCGCTACGATGTGGTGGTACTAGATTTAGGCGCACGTGAGCTAACGGCGGGTACCGTGATGGGTATCTACGCTGGTGGCCCTGACATTATAGATGGTGAAGAACCTCAATACGCTAGCAATAGTGATGTCATAAAAGGAAACGGACTTTTTACAGATAAAGTACAGCAACCTGCACTTAAAATTGGTGAAGTCATTGTGTTTAAAACTTTTGAGTCAGCTAGCTACGGCATTATAACTCGAGCGAAAGAAGGCGTAAGACGCGGCTTCATTGTGGCAAAACCCTAACACGTTATTGCCGCTTATTATTTAGGAGCGGCTATGACAACTTTCCAGCCACATGAAGTAAGCAGTAATGCTGTTAAAGCATTGGATAAAGCCCTAGGCAAAGAACAGATAGCATGGCTGACAATGGCTTCAGCAATAAATATCGCAACAGGGAAGTGGCTTAAGGCGCTTGAAGCAGAATCCCTTAGCGCACTAGCATTATTGGATGGTATTCATAAAACCGCTTTCACTTCGGGCGCTCTCCATACCCTTACACAAGCAATTTCTCCTAACTTACTTGAAAAAGCGACACGCTGGCATGCTTCACATGCAAAGCATCATATTGTCACCCTAGGGTGCACACACTACCCTGAGCGATTAAAGACCCTGCCAAATCCCCCGTTGGTGTTATTTGTTATAGGTAACGTCAACACATTAGCATTACCTCAAATTGCGATTGTAGGGAGTAGACGGGCGAGTCATCAAGGTAAGCAAATTGCTACTGATTTTGCCGAAGCGTTAGCAAGTAACGGCGTAGCAGTAACCAGCGGGTTAGCAGCAGGAATAGATTCAGCTGCCCACAAAGGTGGTTTGGTGTGCGAAGGCGGCACCCTTGCGGTAATGGGGACGGGGCCTGATATTGTGTACCCCCCTAAAAATGTATCGCTACACCGAGACATCGTGAATGCAGGGGGCGCTTGTATTACCGAGTTCTTTCCAGGTGTATCTGCTAAGCCTTGGCATTTTCCCCGAAGAAACCGAATAATTGCTGCTATGTCGCTTGGAACCCTAGTTATAGAGGCAAAAATAAAGAGTGGTACCTTGATAACTGCGAATTTGGCCGCAGATATGGGGCGTGAAGTATTTGCAGTTCCTGGAAGTATCTTCCATGCTTACTCCGAAGGATGTCATTGGTTAATTCAGCAAGGCGCTAAGCTGGTAACCTGTGTTGATGACATTTTCGATGAAATTGTAGTGTCGACTGGTGAGAGAGAATGCCAGAACGAAGCGTTAAGTAAAAAAAGTGAAGTGAATAACTTGGCAACCGATAAATTATTAGATAGTGTGGATTACGACATCACCGCTATTGATGTTATAACGCAGCGCTGTACCTCTCCTGTTAATGAGGTTATGGCATCATTATTAGAATATGAGTTGCGTGGTTTAGTAGCCGCTGTCCCTGGTGGCTACATTAAATTGAGGGGAAAATAATATGTTCGATATCCTCATGTACCTGTTTGAAAACTTCATTCACAGTGAAACTGAAATTCGAGTCGATCAAGACGAGCTTACCGAGGAGTTGGTACGCGCGGGTTTCCATCATGATGAAATCTACAAAGCATTAGCGTGGCTTGAAAAGCTAGCGGCTTTGCAAGAAACAGATATTAAGCCTTATTTTTGTAAAGGGATTAGTACCAGCCTCAGTCGTATTTATACGCATGAAGAGCAGATGCGATTAGACGTAGAGTGCCGTGGCTTTTTGCTATTTTTAGAGCAGGTGGGCGTGGTAGATGCGTCAACGCGAGAAATGGTAATAGACAGGGTAATGGAAATAGACTCTTCTGAATTCTGTTTAGAAGACCTAAAGTGGGTAGTGCTAATGGTACTGTTCAATGTGCCAGGTAAAGAAAAAGCCTACGCACAAATGGAAGATTTATTATTTGATGAACCTGACGGCGTGTTGCACTAATGTGCTTCATGTCGTGCTAGTTGCTGGTTTATGTCGAAAATTGATCATTCACTTTTCTCTGCGCACGAACATGCCTTAGAAGACGCTTTCGGTGATTGTCCCGATTGCGGTAAACCACTGCATATAAAAAACAGCAAATCAGGCCCTTTTATTGGCTGCACCGGTTACCCAGATTGCCACTTCAGCAAGCCATTACACGATAAGCAAACCACCTTATTAAAACTACTGGATGGGGTTACCTGCCCAGAGTGTGATTCTACCTTGGCTATCAAGAAAGGGCGGTTTGGTATGTTTATAGGCTGTACCAATTTTCCTGAATGCCACTATATCTCGCCAATTAAACAGCAAGAAGACACCCACGTTACTTGCCCTAAGTGTAAAAAAGGACAACTTGCGTCCCGCACCAATAAATACGGTAAGCAGTTTTTTGCGTGTGACCATTATCCCCACTGTCGTTATGTGCTAAATTTCACGCCAGTAAATGAAGCATGCCCCGATTGTGGCTGGGCCGTTCTGATAAAAAAGAAAGGCCAAATTTGTTGCCCTCAGCCAGGGTGTGGCTTCAAAAAAGACGATAAATAACACCTACAGAGAAAAGCACTAATGAGTATCCCGACCAAGGGGCAAGTAGACACTAGCGACCCAATTGTATCCGCGTTTAAAAATGGTGACTTATTGGTTTACCCTACTGAAGCGGTTATGGGCATAGGCTGTGACCCAGACAATGAAGCGGCTGTGTTAGCGCTCTTAGCATTGAAGCAGCGCCCCATCGAAAAAGGGGTAATTTTGATTGCCGCTAACTATTCTCAGCTATTACCTTATATAAATGATGAAGCCATACTTCAGCACAGACGTACTGAAATTGTGTCCAGTTGGCCTGGGCCAAATACTTGGCTGCTACCCAAGTCGGCGTCGACGCCACAATGGTTAACTGGCAAGCATGAAAAAATAGCGGTTCGAGTCAGCAACCATCCAGTGGTTAAAGCTTTATGTGAAAAGCTAGAAAAGCCACTTGTATCTACAAGTGCCAACCTAACTGGCCAACAACCCGCAATCACCCAGCAGGACGCAATCAATATATTTGGTGATAGTGTTTTCTATATTGATGGAGAAGTAGGTGGCCACGCTAAACCCAGTACCATCCGTGACGGCGACACCGGAGAGATAATAAGATCATGATTGACCCCCAACACGTAAATCAACAGTTAGACGGTAAAGACGCCGGTGAAGTAATAGAACAAGTAAAAGCGTACTTACTATCATTGCAAGACAACATTTGCCAAACCTTAGAACTTTCCGACGGTAAAGGGCAGTTTAAAGAAGACTCTTGGGTTCGCGAGGAAGGTGGTGGCGGGCGTTCTCGGGTCATTAAAAATGGCGCAGTAATAGAGCAAGGTGGGGTTAACTTTTCTCATGTATTTGGAAGTCAGATGCCGGCGTCTGCCACGGCTAACCGGCCAGAACTTGCGGGTAGAAACTTTCAAGCCATGGGGGTCTCGTTAGTTATTCACCCACACAACCCCTATATTCCGACGTCTCATGCAAATGTACGCTTTTTTATTGCCGAAAAAGAAGGTGAAGCGCCTATTTGGTGGTTTGGCGGTGGGTTCGATTTAACCCCGTTTTATCCCTTTAAAGATGACGTCGTGCATTGGCACAATACCGCGAAGAAATTGTGTGCTCCCTTTGGTGAAGACGTGTACGGGAAATATAAGAAGTGGTGTGATGACTACTTCTTCTTAAAGCATCGCAATGAAACACGTGGTGTAGGCGGTTTATTCTTTGACGATTTAAATGATTGGGGTTTTGAAACTTCATTCAACTTTATGCAGGCAGTGGGCAATGGTTTTGTCGATGCTTACGTACCTATCGTAGAAAAGCGAAAAAGCACCTCATACGGTGAAAGAGAGCGTGACTTTCAGCTCTATCGCCGTGGTCGCTATGTAGAATTCAACTTGGTATTCGATAGAGGCACCTTGTTTGGGTTACAAACTGGTGGTAGAACCGAATCAATCTTAATGTCTATGCCACCACTCGCACGATGGGAGTATTGCTATACTCCAGCTCCAGGTAGCGCGGAAGCAAAGCTAACTGACTGGCTTCAGCCTACAAACTGGTAATATTTTGCACCATGGGTTCTTCCTGTGGTGCCATTCCCTTGATCCACATCAAATTCCCTCATTACCAAGCTATGTAGCTAGATTGCACCTTGCGCTGGATCAAAATATTTTCTTTTTAAACGTTTACAGTGTCGTCATTATCATTAAACACACAAGAGACACACAATGCGTACACACACACTTTCAGCCATATGTATTTCTTTAGCGCTTGCCGCCCCTTTCGCTTCAGCTCATGAAAAGGGTGATTGGATAGTTCGTGGTGGATTAACAACCGTTGCGCCCGACGAATCAACCTCTAACATCATTGCAGGTGGTAGCGATTTAGGTGTAGCACTGACTATCGATAACGATACCCAGTTAGGATTAAACGTTGCTTATTTCATCACCGACAATATCAATGTTGAATTGTTGGCCGCAACGCCGTTTACTCACGATGTGAATTTTTCGGTTAACGATCCACTAGGGACAGGTAATGCATTGGGAGAAGTCACGCACTTACCTCCAACTGTTACTGTTAACTACTACTTCAACGATGCTAATGCTGCCTTTCAACCTTATATTGGTGCAGGTTTAAACTATACCTTTATCTTTGATGAGTCATTTACGGCTGCAAATAAAGAAGCAGGCCTTGAAGATTTGTCTTTAGATAATTCTGTAGGTATTTCTGCACAAGTGGGAATGGACTATCAAATAGATAAAGAGTGGCATGTTAATGCGTCAGTACGTTACATCGATATTAACACCGAAGCGTCATTTACCGTAGGTGGTGCAGAAGGTAACGTAAACGACATTGATATTGACCCTTGGGTTTATACCTTGTCTGTAGGCTATACATTCTAAGATTTATCTAATGAGGTAAGTTACGTTTATATAAGTGGCTTATTAAGCTCGGATAACCTTGAATCTTAATCTGAAGCGTTCCGAATTTCACGGAGCGCTTTTTATTTAGTATTAATCATATGCGTGGCAAGTTGATCTAGCGCGTTAAGAAGTTGCTGCGCCAAAGGAAGGTCATCAACCGTCTCGTGCATGGCTTTTCGCATACAGTACATCCACTGGTCTTTTAATTCTGGTGTAACACTAAAAGAAAGATGTCGTGAACGTAGCCGTGGGTGACCATATTGCTGCTGATAGGTATCAGGTCCGCCTAACCATAAACTTAAATAAAGAAAAAACACTTCTCTGATTCTATCTGTTGGCTGAGGATGAATAGCGTAAAGCTCTTTTGCAATAGGAGCATCGCGCATAATGTCATAAAAACGGTTTGCCAAAAGGCGTACCTTATCTTCTCCACCTATTCGGTAATATGGTGTAGTCTCTGACACAGCAGGTTTTTCCTTTCGTATCGATTTAAAGAAGTTAGACATTCCCATGACAGACAGCCTTATTAATAACAATTCAATGAAAAAGTTTGCCGTTTTCGGTAACCCTATAGTTCAGAGTCTATCACCAACTATTCATCAAATGTTCGCTAAGCAATGCGGCGAGCAAATTAGTTACGAAAAAATCCTCGCCCCAGAAGATGGTTTTACGCCTGCAGCGAACACATTCTTATCGCAACCTGGCGCGGTAGGCTGCAATGTCACTATGCCTTTCAAACAAGATGCCTTTGCGCTTGCCAGTGTAGACGACCAAGCTGCGTTAGATGCAAAAGCGGTTAATACATTAATGAAGCGTAGCGATGGCACCATTGCAGGTTTTAATACCGATGGCGTAGGGTTAGTTAATGACTTACTTAATCATGGTGTACAACTGCAAGGCAAACGCGTGCTATTAATAGGTGCAGGTGGAGCGGCAAGAGGTGTAATAGCACCGCTTATTGCTTCAGGTATTGCATCGCTACATCTTACTAATAGGACAAAAGCGAAGGCCGAAACAGTGGCAAGTGAAACGGGTGGAGGTAAGGTGAAGGTAGTAGGTATAGAAGACTGCGATAAAGTAGCTCCACATATCATTATTAACTCAACCGCAGCGAGCTTAAGCGAAACTCTGCCTTTTGATATGAACGCAACGCTATTTAAAGAATGCGAAACAGCGTATGACATGGTTTATCGCGCAGAGCCGACTTACTTTATGCAACAAGCATTATCGTTAGGTGCGTTACAGGTACTTGATGGTTTAGGTATGCTGGTGGAACAGGCTGCCGCGTCATTTACAATATGGACAGGCTACAAACCAAAGACCAGTGCGGTAATTGATGTATTACGTAGCCAGTTAAAGGCAAAGTAATCGAGAATGGTATAAGCAAGCAGGCTGTTAAGCCTGCTCCTCTCTATATTCATCTTTTAATTTTACGTAGTTCAACGCTGATTGTTTTAGAAAGGCTGTCTCGCTTTCCTTTAATGGGCGTTTCTTTACAGCTGGGTTCCCTACATAAAGGTAACCACTTTCGAGTCGCTTATTTGGTGGTATTAAAGCACCAGCTCCAATAAAGACATCATCCTCTACAATAACACCGTCCATTACGATGGCGCCCATTCCTACCAAGATACGATTTCCAAGCACACAGCCATGAAGCATACATTTATGCCCTACGGTAACGTCATCTCCAATAATAAGGGGGAAACCATTAGGGTTAGAAACGGATTTACGAGAAACATGCAACACACTGCCATCCTGAATATTACTTCGTGCTCCAATTGCAATGTGATTTACGTCACCTCGGGCAGCGACTAAAGGCCAGATACTTGCGTCTTCGCCTAAGGTAACGTCGCCAACAATAACAGCTGACTCATCTATATAGCAGCGTTCGCCGAGCGTGGGAGAAGTTGATTGATAGTTTCTGATTGTCAAAACTGCACCTTTATATATAAATTCATCTGTTGAGAACGCATTAAAACAGAGAATAGGGGTGAAGAACCAATCTTATTCCACCATTGCCTAAGTAAAAATAGGCAATGAGACTAATAGGAAATCAGTGAAAATCCGAATTTATGTGTGATTTATAGGCTGTGTGGTTGGTATTTTAAGCACTTAAACGAAATGTGACACTTTTTTGAAAACAGAGGTTGACGCAGGCTCAGAAATCTCTAGAATGCGCATCCGCTTCGACAGGAAAGTGAAACAACTTACACTGACAAAGCAAGTCACTACTTACCTTTAAGGTCAAGTGTGACGGGGTTTTAAAGAAAACGCTTCAGAAAATAAATTTTCAAAAAGTGTTGACACTGAAAACTTCAAGCGTATAATACGCACCTCGCTCAAACAGAGTGAGTCACCAAAAAGCAACGGCTTACGGTGAGGTTACGTTAAGTGGCCACGTTCTTTAACAATTTAG
>NZ_PYHU01000018.1:0-54513 GCF_003989595.1 Alteromonas sp. KS69
GATTCACCGAAATACGCAAATGGACTGTTTGATGAACTAAGTTTTCACCAACAAAATGACTATTACAGCAGGCGCGAGATGCTGCCAGGGATCGAGAATACCTATCGAAATATAAGGTATTCACTTGAAGAGAATAAAGACTTTGGATTAGCAAATGATTTTTTCGTAGGGGAGATGGAAGCTAAGCGAAGGCAGCTAAAATGGTGGCGGCGTTGGTTACTGAGTGTACCTGCTGCATATAAAATTTTTAGCAACTATGGGACCAGCCCATTAAGAGTGTTTTTGTGGTTGTCACTTCTCACTTTTCTAAATGCTTATCACCTTTGGGATTATTCAATTTATGCTAATGAGTCACTAATTGAGATTAATACTTCAGAAGTGAATATAAGCTCATTTGACAGTTTTGAAACGCTAATGAATTCCATCAAGATCAACGTTGAAGGAATTAGAGGGGTACTAACATATTCGATACAGACTTTGACACTTCAAAAAGATAAGCTTGAAATTTTTGATAATTTACCGAAAAACTCCCCCGTTTATTTAATAAATACGCTATACGCAGTTATAGGCCCTATTATTATTGCCTTGTTTGCCGTATCAATCCGTACGCGGATAAAACGCAACTAATCGCAATATTTACAGCATTTAGAATGCGTGAAATATGAAAGTTTTTAACTTGGGGGACTGCACCCATTTGTGCACTAGCAGCATATTTTGGCACCCAAAACGTAGTACTATGTATCACTATATAGTGTCGCTCTGACGGGAGTACCACTATATATTGCTATGTAATGTGATCAGACTATTTTCAAATCCTCTCACACCGACCAATCTCTCCTATTTTTCAATGACTTACCCCACTCATTGATTGCTCATGAAATGAGCGCCCCATAATTGCCCCATAATTAAGACATTTTTCGTTCAACGAAGCGCTTTAAACAAGCCCATTCTTTTTTTGCTGAAGCCTTAGTACCATCAAGAGTCAGGAAACTGGCAAACCAACCTAGTGTTAAAATCATCAGTACAGCTCCATTCGTGTCTTTATCATCAACAACTAAAGCCATAGCAAGCATTACGCTGGCCCATATTATCGCGTGACCGAGCACTAATGGTGAATCTGACGAGGAATTACCTTCAATTTTATTTAATACTCGACATATTCTATGGATAACTTTGGCTCGGTCAGAAGACGTCTTCATTTCTGCTTCGGGGTAGCCTAATTCACTGGTCGCTTTTTCGAAAGCGAGCTGTTCATTGGTACCTGAATTTACATCTTGTTCGATAATGCAATATAAGTGGTCTTTCAATTCATCAATTTTATCTGCATCCCAAATGTTGTGAGAGACAACCTTATTACACCAATTTTCAACAGCGTTATCGAGATCAAACATACGTTATTCTCCTTTGAAAGACATAAGTAAAGTGTATAGCTGATGCCACTGCTCTTGCATCTTGAGTAATTCTTTGCGGCCTTCATCCTGCAAGGTGTAATACTTTCGCTTTCTACCCGTGTCGGCCTTACCCCAATAGGATTCAATGAAGTCGTTTTTCTCCATGCGATGTAAAATGGGGTATAGCATTCCATCAGCCCATTCAAGCAAACCGTTTGAATGCTCTTTTACCTGCTGAATAATTTCGTAACCATAACTGTCACCATTCTTCAAAATAGAGAGTATTAACGGCGTTGCCGAAGCCGCGACTAAGTCTTTTGCAATTATTGAAGCCATAGCGTCTCTTTGCATAGAAGTGTTATGTATAACTTACATAATACTTCTATGCATGGCAATGGTTATTTTTTGAGCGGGAGCTAAGCTGTTAAAACGCAGGAGAAAATAGTGGTGTTCAGTAAGTTTATATTTGATTACCCGCTATCGGTGGGTGTCCAATAATTACCGCGTTCACTAGTCAGTTGAAACGTTCCCTCAAAATTTAACTGCTTTTAGTGTTTACTTATTGTGATATAAACACTTATTGAAGCCATTGTATTAATCGTTCAGGAGTACGTAAATGGAATTAGACACCTTACTAGGATACGTTTTTTCGTATCAAATTATCTTACTTGTGCTAATTGTTATTACCCTTAAATCGTCAATAAAATTTGTACCTCAAAACCGTGCGTACATCATTGAGCGCTTTGGTAAATACAACACCACCTTGGAAGCCGGTCTTAACTTTATTGTTCCGTTTATTGATAAGGTTGCTGCAAATCGCTCTTTAAAAGAGCAGGCAGGCGACGTTCCAGAGCAATCTGCCATTACTAAAGACAACATCACGTTAAGCGTTGATGGTGTGTTGTATTTCAAAGTGGTAGACCCTTACAAAGCCACCTACGGTGTAGAAGATTATACGTTTGCGGTAACGCAGTTGGCGCAAACCACCATGCGCTCTGAACTTGGAAAAATGGAATTGGACAAAACCTTCGAAGAGCGAGACTTATTGAATACCAATATTGTGTCTGCGCTTAACGAAGCCGCTGCGCCATGGGGCGTTCAGGTATTGCGTTACGAGCTAAAAGATATTAACCCGCCGAATTCAGTGCTAGATGCGATGGAACAGCAAATGAAGGCGGAACGATTAAAACGCGCCCAGATTTTAGAATCTGAAGGTGATCGTCAAGCAGCCATTAACCGCGCCGAAGGTGATAAACAAGCCATCGTTCTTGCTGCTGAAGCCGATAGGGAAGAGCAAATACTAAAAGCCGACGGTGAAGCGCAAGCGATTATTCGTGTTGCTCAAGCAGATGCAGAAGCCATTGAAACGGTGGGTAAAGCGGCCGCAACCCAAGAAGGGCAAAAAGCGGTGCAGCTTGAGCTAGCGAAAGGCGCTATTCAAGCGAAAGAGAAAATTGCAAAAGAGTCTTCCATTGTATTGCTGCCTGATAGTGGAACAGAAATAGGTAATGTTGTGGCACAAGCAATGACGATTGCGAACACAATAGGTAAGAAGGCGTAGCCATGGACAGTATGTTTACCAACTTACCGCACTTTTTAATTGGCATAGGCTTATTATTGCTAATTATCGAAGTATTAATGGGTTTCACCACAATACTCCTGTTGACGTTGGGCATTGCAATGATGCTGGTGTCAGGTCTTATGTATATTGGAATACTCAATGAGGCATTGTTAGATGCGTTTATTGCCATCGCGATTATTGATGCAATCCTTACATTAGTGCTTTGGCGTCCATTGAAGCTACTTCAAAAAGATCGTGCTCCTAAAGAGGTAAAGTCAGACTGGATAGGAACACAGTTCGATTTAGAAAGTGACGTGGCTCCTGGGGCGCCCGGTACCGCGCGATTTTCTGGCGTGGTATGGACAGTTAAATCTTCATCGGCCATAAAAAAGGGCGCAACGGCAGAAGTGGTGAAAGTGGACGTAGGCGTTCTACACGTTCAGCCGGTGTAACTAACATAAAAAAGGGTCAGAGTTAATTCACCATTTCAAAGTACTCTGATCCTCTTATCATCTTTCCATTTTCCTCCTTCACGCTTTCCCTCCCGTCAAATACTGGCAGTGGGTGTCCACAAAGCCTCTCTCAAATTTTAACTCGATTTCCACATCTTTATTTCCGAGTTTGGTGTAAAATACGGTTATCACGCATGAGGTGTTGTTCTAGTTTATTTGTGCGAAGGCATCTGAGTATATCTAAGTATAAAGGGTGCGCTTATTTCTAATCTTGCCATCATTTTTGAACGGTGCAGGAAGTTGAACCGCTACACATCTATTCACGTTGAAAGCTAGAACCGCTGTAATATTGAACATACAAAATATGAGATTTATAAATGACGAAATTTGATGACAGAGTTAAAGAGATAATCACTAAACACCCTAACTTAACGCAAGAAGAAGCGATCAAGATTGTAACCGACAAGAACGAGCGCAAGAAAAAGAAAAGAGCGGAACGTTCTGACAAGAAATAGCCCGTTTAAAGCCTCGCTATAAAAGTGGGTGTCATAGCCGTAAAATATAAGACAATGTGTAGTTAAATTCCCACGCATCTTTAAGATTTTTGTCTAATTTGAATCTAAATAATAAAGCCCCAAACACATCTGTTAGGGGCTTTCTTTTAGCTATATAAGCGTAACACTAAAGCGGCTCGGAGAAGCTACTTACTTTTTGCATATTGCCGAGCCTATAGCGTTAACAATCTGCTGCTATGATAGATTCAAGTATGGTGATAATAACATCCGGAAGGGGTTCACCGATAATTTGTTCGGCAGCTAACGACACTTTGTAATTGGCATTTTGCCCCTGCATAACCAGGGCTGCATTTATATCGTCAGATAAATAGGGTTGTACAAGAGTTTGAATGTCTGACCAAGCGATATCTTTGCATTTCACTACAATCTTGTGTGATTGTCGCGCTTGCTTGGGGTCAAAAGCGTAGCTGTTTACTGAAAGTGCCGTCAGTATTAATGCAAATGCAACGTACTTCATTGCTGGTGCCTTACAAAGATAATTAGGGGCGTAATGAAAAGTTACACTATTGAAGCAAACAATAGCCAGTAATAATAACGTTTTTTGTTCAGTTTAAGGCAATCGTAAAAGGCGCTTTAAATTGGGGTTTTGGTTTTCCATCTGCATCCGTTTTCCTAATTAACCACGCTTGAACAGTCATGTTCACTTTGCCGTCTATTTTGTTAAAACCAATTGTCATCATGTGTTCATTCGTTCTGTCTCGCCAGTATGAAGAAAACCATCTGCCTTTCGTTGTGGTGAGCTGGTATGGCTCATCATAATAGTTAACGTTACTTTCTGGCCAATTCACATCCAGCTTGGCTTTCGGGTCGGGAAATTTCTCGGGGAAATAGCTTGGCTTAGATGAGGCAACAGAGTTCACGCCAGTAAGGTTCGATGTTGGTGATGCAACGACTTCAATAAGTTTAACGCCTTGTGTACCAATATCTACTGAGCATATACGGCCAAAGTGCACGTCGCCCGACAGTACAACAATGTCATGGCTGGCAGTAGCAAGGGCATTTAAAAGCGCGGTGTATTGTTTTTTAAAGCTTAGTAAGTTGCGTTCTAGCTTATTTTCTTGGGTGACTAAAACCTGCGGAATGACCAATACCCCAGGTGTGGTAAGTGTGGTTATCCATTCAATGAGCTCAGCAAATCCCGCTTTGTTGATAAACTGGGTTTTTGACCGTGAAGAGCGTAAATCGGCGATGCAAAAAGATAAATCGTTACCAATGGTGAAGGTTTCAATCAGCGCTTTCGTTTGCTGAATGCGCTTAACACCATCTTCAGATGCGCCTTTCCACGCGGCGCGAATTTTAGGAATTCTCAACATGTATAGGGTAGGTACTATGCCATCATAAAACGGGTAATCATTCCAATATTCGTGGTCGTCCGGTAGCATCCAGGTGCCGCCACGAGAAAGCATGCTTCCAAGTGCTTGCCAATGCTTGGCGTAGTCATCGGCAATTCTAAGTCTTACTTCGTTGGTTAGCGGGGAAAGAGAGTCAGCACCAATATCTAAGTAAACTTGGTCACCTACCATGAACTTTATGTCGGGTTTAAACACCTTGTCATTGTTTGCGTACAGCGTTTTGAAGGCTTGGGCAGTTTGGCCATAGTCTTTGTGCTCATAGAAGCAGCTGCTTAAAGAAACCGTAAAAGCGTTTATCTCGCTGGTGGGAAGTGCTAAAGGTAAGGTACTGAAATAAGCCGTTTTTAACAGAAGCCAATCGCCAGCGTAATCCAGAGCATCGCCTTCTAGTTGTTGAAAAAAAACCACTTTGTATTCTTGATTTGGCAGCAAGTTATCCAGCGTTAAAAGCACATAAAATCGCTTGCTGACGCGGCGAAAAGGGCGTTGCCATTGATCTAGCGTAATATCTACTCGGCTTATCTCGGTATTATTTATATATACAATTATACGGCTAAGCGCCGGTTTTCTTAAATAAGGGAATAAAGTGCCCGTCCAAATTTCAGCACTGTGTTCTGAAACCTTATGAGGCACTAAGCTCCAAACCGATGTGTCTGAAAGAAGATCGGGTATCTCGTTCTCAATACTGCTCCGATTGACTATTTCCATATAGCAGCCCGCGTGAGTTAGGGGTGAATTGACAGTAATGGGTTAGTGCAATCTAGTATTAATTCACCAGTTGCGTGTTTACTTTTTATACTTTGTAGTGACTAAGCGCTTTGTCTATTGATACTGCGGTGTCAGACGTAGTTTGTGCCGATTTCGATGTTTCTTCTACATAGCGTGCACTGTCTTGTGCAGACTCGCGTATGGTCTCAATATTTACACTCAGCTGTTCGGTTACCTGGCTTTGCTCTTCTGCCACACTTGCCATTTCAATATTCGTGTTGCGAATGCTATCAATTCTGTCGTTTAGATTCGTGATTTCGTTCGCGATACGTTCACACTGTGCTTCTACATCTTCTGATAATGTGGAGCATTCAGTAATTGAGGTATTAACTGAAACCACCGCATTTTGCACTTTAGAAATATTGCTCTGGATTTCTTTTATCGATTCTTGAGTTCTCACGGCCAGTTGTCTAACTTCGTCAGAGACCACCGCAAACCCCCGTCCATGTTCACCAGCCCTTGCCGACTCAATGGCCGCGTTTAGAGCCAGTAAGTTGGTTTGATCTGCAATGGCTTCAATAACAGAAAGTACACTGCCAATATTGCTAGAAAGTTGGGTAAGGTTGTCAGAATATTGAGCCGTTTCAACTAATGCAGCACGTTGTTCTTTCGCTAAATTTGATGTATTTACCACTAAGTCTCGGGTAGAGCCAGCAACCCCCGTTATTTCTACCGAAAGGGTCTCAGCGGTAGCAGCGCTTTGCGCAACAGACTGTGCAGTGGCGTTTAGCTCTGCAATAGCCGTAGCCACTTGTTCAGTTTCCATTACTTGTTTAGATACTGCTTGATTAGAGCGCCGGGAAATATCAGAAAGTTGTAAGCAACTCGACGAAATTTGCTGAGTGGATTTTCTCGTTTCACAGATGGTGGCCTGCAGTTTGTCTAACAGTTGGTTAAAGCTGTTACTGATATCATTAATTTCCTCTGTGTGGCCCGTTTCAAAACGTTGCGTTAAGTCGCCATCATCGCCAGTTAAATCGCTTATACGTCTGGTTAGTGTATTAAGTGGAGTTGAAACAGTACGGTTAATCAGCCACACCAAAATAGCAATCAGTAGGGCAGAGGCTACAAAAAGTGAAACCAATAAAATACCTAATCTAGACATAACGCGAGTGGCTACTTCATCTTTAGAGTAGCCAATTGATAGGCTATAGCGCCACGCTTCGAACGGATAAGACTGAATGTCCCAGCGTGCACTTTCATTAGCATTGGCGCTAATTTCATGTTCGCTAATATTGTCGCTGTGAGCGCGGACTCTGCCTTTATCATCTTTAAGTACCACATAACCTTTAGATAACACACTGGCATTATTAATGGCTTTAGTCAGGGTACTGATATCTGCGCTATAGCCTACATAGAGAATGCCAATCACCTCGTTAGCGTTAGTTATGATAGGGCGATATGCAGTAATGTATGGCTTACCTAATATATCAACCTGGCCAACAAAGGTTTGCTTATTGTTGATGGCTTTCATTGCCAAACCGCCTTTAGACAACAGCGTACCTGTTGCCCGCTGGCCATTAGGCTTTGTCACGTTGGTGGCTATTCTCTTATAGTCATCGCCTTCACGAACGAAAACGGTAGCAGTACCATTAACTTGCCTAGTGACTTCATCTACCAGCGCATTTGAATCATTGATCAGAGTGTCACCAAAATACAACGAGGGAGTGGAAGCTGAGTTTGTGACAATTCTTGGTTCTCCTAGGCGCTGTGTATTAGCGACCAAGACATTTAGTGCAGCATCCACTTGCTGCTTCATTAAACTGTCGGTGATATCTAGCAAGCCTAACAATTCGTGTTTTAACTCTTGCCGTTCTTCTATGGCTTGTTGCTCAATATCTGTATTGATTGAAAACCACAAATAGCTAGAGATAGCTAGCCCAGTTATAGCCACCATTAAACTGATCGATTGAATTAGAATTTTGCTAATAGTTTTTGGCTTTGTTGCAGGGGGTGTCATAACTGCCTCTTACATCTGAAATAACAATTTTAAAGCTGTGTTGTTCAACCTTGTTTTCTGAATACCTCATGGAGAGTTAGTAAGCTTGCAAGTGCGATTAAACTAACTCGTTAAGGTAATAATGTTGAACTTCTTTTAGCCCATACAGAAAATAGTGAATCAACCTTAAACGTCGTGCTTGATAGAGTATAGATGAAAGTATAGTGCCCACCCATGTTAGGAGCTAAAATTTAATATTGTTTAAAACGCCGTTGATAACCCTCCTTTGGTTGAGTAAAGTGTTTGGCAAAAATAACTAGAAAAAATCAAAGGAATGAACTGCATGAAAGCTGTTGTACTAGCAATATTTGCCTTATTTTCTGCTGAGGCATTTTCAGAAATAGAACCCCTTGGACCTGATGAAGGATACGTTGCCATAGCGCTGTATTCTAAAGGCTATTCGGAAAGCATTGTTTTAAAAGGCAATGGCTTTGGAAACAAGTTTACTTTCGGCCCGTTAAACTACTCCCAGCATATCGAAGTCATTAAAATGCCAGCAGGTACTTACTCATGGACAGAGGTATTTGAACGTACTGGTTCCTTAGAAAAAGATAATTTATTAAAAATCTATTACGATTTATCTGACGATAATTTAACCTTTTCCGTAAAACCCGGCGTGTTGAACTACACTGGCTTACTGATGATTGAAAAGCTGGGCCGTCAGCTTCAAGTAAGACAGCTAAACAGAGCATCAATTATCCTCAAAATTCTAGAGCAAGATCACCCAGGTTACATTGGCAAATTCGATGTAGTAAACGGTATTTATCCGAACGATCACTATATTGATTTTTACCTCACTCATGCATTAAAAGAGGGAGAGTAAAATATGTCACGTTTTAAAATTATACTTTTAGTCATACTTTCAAGCTTAGTGTTCATTAGCTCATCTGTTCAAGGCGAAGAAAAAGAGGCTAAGAATGAAAATATAAGCGACTTTTTCAAAGCATCTAAGTACAAGTTATTTTCAATAAACCCTTCAGGCACAGCGGTCGCATTTATAGAGCCCAAAGCAGCCACGTACGATCTTGTTGTTTATGATCTGAAACGGGGCACTATGGACGACCCGATAACGTTCGAGCGTCAGCAGCTTCAAGTTCAACATAAAAACAAGATAATGAGTTGGGAAACTCACTATAATAAAATTTATGAGCTTAAGTGGCTCTCAGATAGCTTTCTTTCGCTTAAGCAACATTCTAATGGCCGTTTTCACCGCTATGTTCTTGTTGAGTTCGCAGACAGAAGCCAGCAACCGAATCCAGCTTTTAGGCTTTCATATCTTTCCCAGAATGGTTATTGGGTTGATACACTGCCTAATCAAGAACATAAGGCTATTTTTGCCCGTTACGAACATTCTGATGATTACGATTATTACATCGACTTATTTAAGCTCGATCTTACTGAAAAGATTTCTGAGTCAAATTTTCGTAGAAAACTACGACTTAATAAAACGGGGCCGAAACTCCATAATTGGGTATTTGACAGTAAAGGTTGGCGATTGGCTGGTACACGAACTGTTGATGAAGCCACTGAGCTGTTTGCAAGAACAGGAAGCAAGCCTAGGAAATACCGTTACAAGTCTGTGTGGGAAAGTAAAAAAGGTGATGTTCTAAAAGTTGTTGGTGGTAATGCGGAAAAGCTGCTTTTGCTCACCAATCACAATAGCGACAAAATCAATTTACGTACCTTTGATATTGAAACTCAACAATTTTCTGAGGTTGTTTTTGAGCACCCACTTTACGATTTAACTGCTGCCATTAGACACCCTGAAACGAAAGATATCATCGGTGTGTCTTTTATTGAAAAAGGCATGGCGAAACAGGTTTATTTCTCTGACGACTACAGCGCGCTAACCACTAGGCTCAGTAAATCAACGGAAATCGAAGGGGTTTATGCAGTAGATATGGATAAGTCGGGGAACAATATTATTTTCGTGGCTGATGACAGCGCGAACCCAGGCCAAACTTACTATTACAATCGAACTACTGACAGTTTCAGTCACCTTATTGATTTGTATCCTTGGCTTTCCAATAAGTCGCTTAGTAAAACAAAGCTACTGCGCTTAGAAGCGGAAGATGGGGTAACGCTAGAAGCGTTCCTAACCCTGCCAAGTACCAAAAATCCTCCCTTGGTGGTTATTCCTCATGGCGGCCCTATAGGCGTGAGTGACTCGCGTCATTATTCGGGCAATATACAAGTCTTAGTTGATGCAGGCTTTGCCACACTGCAAGTTAATTACAGAGGCTCGGCAGGTTATGGAAAGGCCTTTAAGCAACAGGGGCTTCAGCAATGGGGGCGCCTTATTGAAGATGATATTGAGCAAGCTCTCGCTTACACCAAAGAAAATTACGATGTAAACCCAAACCAGGTCTGTATTGTAGGGGGCAGCTATGGCGGCTACTCAGCCTTGTACAGTGTTATTCGTTCCCCGCAGCTTTATAAGTGTGCAGCGTCTTTTGCTGGGGTCACCGATCTTGCTTTACGGTTCCAACGAAGCGATGCCCAACGGGATGACATGATGCGAGCACTGACAGAGATAATGGGCGACCCTAAAACTCAGCAAGATGAGTTATTTAAATACTCACCTTTATATCAATTTAAAGGTATTACAAAGCCTGTTTTTATTGCCCATGGAACTGATGACAATATTGTCGATATTGAGCATTCTTATCGTCTGCATTTTGCATTAAAAGACCACGGTATAAAACACAAGTGGATGGTGATGGACAATGTGGGCCACGGCTTTTCAGATCCTGATGATGCAGGGGTGTATTACAATGCACTCATTGAGTTTCTAAATTCGCAACTTAACGAAGAATAAACTTTACTTAACCATTAATTTTTACTCCAGTTTTAGCACGGGTTATCGTTATCAAGATAACCCGTGTTCTCCAGCGATTTCACTTTATCCTTTTCGATTTCATCTTTTCCCATTTTAAATCAATGCCCTTGGCAAGTGTTTTGCTTTCTTCCATTTTGCTTAACAAAATAAACCCAGTGTCTTGCAGTGAAGCCTGAAAAAAACAAAACAGAACAAAACAAATCGAGGAATGGGCATGGTGAACAATAAACTAAAACGCCGAGCGTTTATGCAAGGTATTGGCGCAGGTACGATAGCTGCATCACTTGCCGGGTGTGCTACATCATCAAATAAAACCCCAACAAACCGCGTGTTTCAGCGCCCGTTTTCTCGAAAGCCTATGGTAGCCCCGAAAATCTCCGCCAATAACATTGTGACTGAAATTGTGGGGCATCGCCCTTACAGGCCCGAAGGTTTTGTAGTGAAAAGCGAAGCATTTGGGAATAAAACATTAGTGCACAATTACGGGCATGGGGGCGGTGGTATTTCCCTATCTTGGGGCTCTTCGGCACTGGCAGTGAATGAAGTTGCTAATGTTGAAACCAAAGAAGCGGCTATTATCGGTAGCGGGGTCATGGGGTTAACCACCGCGCGCTTACTACAAGAAGCGGGCTGGAAGGTGACTTTGTATACTAAAGCTATGCCTCGCTTTACCACCTCGCAAGTGGCAGGTGGAGAATGGGGCCCATACAGTGTGCACGACCCATTAATATCTAGCAGCGTGTTTAAAACCCAATTGCAGCAAGCAGCAAAAATAGCACACAGCACCTTTGCGAAGATGGTGGGGAAGGATTACGGCATTCAATGGAAAGAGCTATATACCGCCGGAAATAAAAAGCCAGAAAGTGAAGGGGGTTTTAGACAATATTACCCTTACACAAAGGTGTATGGCCCAGAGCAGCACCCATTTCCAACCGATTACTGCACATCATCAGCCACCATGTTGGTGGAAACCACCACATTTTTAAGGCGCTTAGTGACTGATATTCGATTATCGGGCGGTGAATTTGTGATACACGAATTTACCAGCCAAGACGATATTCACTCATTAGCTGAGCCCATTGTTTTCAACTGCACTGGTTTAGGCTCAAGAGCATTGTTTAACGATGAAGGTATTATGCCAGCCAAAGGCCAGTTGGTATTGTTACCACCAGACCCTGCGGTTGATTACCTCACGGTCGGTGGCGGTTCAGACGTTTTATACATGTTCTCTAGAAACGACTATATGATATTAGGTGGAACCTTTAAACTAAACGATTGGACTACCGAGCCCGATCCTATCGAGACGGCAAGGATCATCAGCGAAAGCCAAGCTTTCTTCTCTTCTATTACTTAACAAGAATCGCTAGCAAGCACGCGAGACTTGATTTCGTGAGTCGATATCGAGAACATAAACAGAAATATGCAGTTTGAAATGACTCGCTAAAATCAAACATCTAGATTTGGAAAATACGTGAAATTCATAAGTACTTTACTGCTTGTTTTAATAGTAAGCGGCTGTCAGGCTCATCAAAATGCGCAAGAACACAGTCAAAACCAAAACCAAAACCTAGAGCAGGCTCAGCAAGATATTCAAACATCAATAAGTACTTTGTCACCGGCTTTTAAACTTATTACCTTAGGTGACACGGGCGGTATTGAAGATGGAAACCTAAGTTCGTTTTTATTACGCAGCATAGAAGACGAGAACTTTATTAGCTTAGACGCAGGCTCTTTAGTGAACGGCATTAACGTGGCGCTCGAAAACAATGCTTTTGATAGCTTAACTACCACACCCGACCCTGCGTTAAACCCAAACGGTAATATTCTGCATCATCATGTGAAAGCCTACTTGCTTAGCCATGGGCACCTTGATCACGTCGCTGGGCTTTTGATTGCATCCCCTGATGACAGCAGCAAGCCTATTTATGCGCTTTCGTCGGTAAATCAAACCATGAGCGATACTTATTTTAATTGGCAGGCATGGGCTAATTTTACCAACCGTGGCATCGCGCCAAAGTTAAATAAGTACGATGTTATCGACTTAGCGCCCGAGGAAACGGTAGAAATTAAAGATACGGCCCTTACGGTAACGCCGTTCAGCTTAAGCCATCCGTTAGAGTCCACCGCATTTGTGATTGAGCATAATAACGATATGTTTGTGTATTTTGGTGATACCGGGCCAGATGAAGTAGAAAAGCAAGGAAAGCTAGATGCAGTGTGGCGTTATCTCGCACAGCAAATGCAGCATAAAACCCTTCGAGGTATTTCCATTGAAGTCTCGTTCGACAACACACGGCCTGACAATCTGTTATTTGGCCACCTTACGCCTAAATGGTTGATGCAAGAGCTCACCAAGTTTCATGCGTTGGTGGAAGACAAAGAACAACTTAGCAATATGAAGGTTATCATTAGCCACATAAAATACAGCTTGAAGAGAGGCACAGATCCGCGAGCTGTTATTGCACAAGAATTAGAAAGTGCGAATGCACTAGGCTTTAACTTTATATTAGCGAAACAAGGGCAAGTGCTCGCGTTATAAATTGATTTTTTGACTAAATGGTCAGTATTTTTATGGAGAGCATTGTTGTTTCAGTGCTAACTCGGTATAAAAGAGTATTACTTGCACCTAGGTCTAAGAATTGAATCGACTTTTACTTACCGCAATAGCGTTCGTTAGTTACATGATAATGTCGGGGTTACTCACTCAAATTGGCGTTATTTTGAATGCTGTATCGTCTTCGCTGAATGCCACGCCGGCAGCAACCGTTGGCGTGTTTTCTTGGCTAACTGGCGGCGCGCTGTGCGGTACATTCGCATCACTATTCTTGTACGCTCGCCATTCACTGAAGCAAGTACTCATTGCTAATTACACGCTGTTTTTGGCGATTATGCTGGTATTGGTCGTGGTAGCGCCTACTACCTATTGGCCGCTTGCAATATTGCTTTGGGGGCTTGGAGTAGGCTGTGGTTGTGGCCTTGCTGGTGGGGCGGTTGTTTTATCCAAGACTTATCATGAAGCAAAAAGAGCTTCGGCATTTTTAGCCACCGACTGCGCGTTCAGTGCCGCGGGGTTTATCTTTCCCTCTTTAGCCGCCGTAATCATTGCCGCGCAAATAGATTGGGTTTACAGCTATGGGGCTGTGGGGGCGTTGGCACTAGTACTTTGGGCAACCTTATTTTTTGTTCGCTTTCCTGCCACTGAGGCCGACGATACTAATGCGGCATCGGCATTGTCACAATTCAAACGGGTATTAACCCCTAGGGTGTGTTTAATTGCCTTGGGCGTTTGTGCTTATTTAATTGCCCAAACTACTTTTCTTACTTGGTCTCCCAATTACTTACAACATACGTTCGGGGTAAGCGAAAAAGTATCGGCGCAGGCCGTTGGAAATTATTGGGGTATGTCTATTTTCGGATTAATTACCGCCGCTATTTTCGTGAATAAAATTCCGCAGCGCTCGTTATTGATGTTGGTAACCGTGTTAGCAAGCCTGATCACTTTCACATTTATGTTAGCTTCCTCTGCGGAATGGTTTTTATTTACTAGCTACCTATTTGGGTTTACCACGACCTGCATATATAAAATTGCGATATCTGTTGGTTCTCAGCAACTAGCGTCAGCGCCCGCCGTGCTCGTCACCTTTTTATTATTCAGTGGCAATGTAGGCAGCACAATTGCACCCATTTTATCTGGTTGGGTGGTGCAGTTATTTGGCGTACAAAGCGCAATTATTATGACATGGGTTGGCTATACCTTTGTGGCGCTTGTGTTTGGTTTTTGTTTATTGTTGGAAAAACGTGAGCGGCGTGCCCACGCGTAAGGAATTAAAAATGGAAAAGATTATTTTTGATACCGACCCAGGTATTGATGACGCTATGGCGATTTTATTTGCCCAGGCAAGTGCCGATATTGATTTGCTGGCTATTACAACCGGCTTCGGTAATGCGAATATAGACACCGCCACGCGTAATGCCTTGTACCTTAAAAAGCGCTTTAATTTAAGCGCAGATGTGGCCCGTGGTGCAAAAGAGCCGTTAGTTATCCCGGTAGATGAGCCTGCCGATTTTGTTCATGGTGATAACGGCTTGGGCAACGTTGATATTGATGAAACTGACTTACCGAGTGAAGTGTCACTTGCCGCTCACGATTACATTATTGAAAAGGTGAAAGCCAGCCCCGGTGAAATTACGTTAGTAGCGGTAGGGCGTATGACTAACTTAGCGCTGGCACTTCGAAAATGCCCTGAAATTATTAATTTAGTGAAGCGTGTGGTGATTATGGGCGGTGCGTTTGGTTACCATGGTAATACAGGCAACGTAACCCCGTATGCCGAAGCCAATATTATAGGCGACCCGCATGCCGCAGACGAAGTGCTTACCGCTGACTGGCCGGTAACCGTAGTAGGGCTAGATGTCACTAAAAAGGTGATAATGAGTAACGATTACTTGGCACGCCTTGCTGAGTGTTCGCCTACATATGGGCCTTTTATTTATGACATCACCCGTTTTTACGCTAACTTTCATCAACAAACAGACCAAGTTGATGGCATATACGTACACGACTCATCAGCCATTATGCAGGTGATAGCACCAGAGCTTTTTGAAACTGTTGAAGGGCCTATTCGTGTGATCACAGAAGGCCCTGCCATAGGCCATACTATGCAAAAAACGGTAGCAAAGCGTTTTCCTATCGATGAATGGGCAGATTGTCCAGCGCAATCGGTTTGTTCAGACGTGGATGTAGATGCTTATTTGGCTAAGTATAAAGACATACTTAGCCAAGCCGGCTTTTGATTAACGGGTTGCTAAGTTACTAATAAGTTTCTAGATTAACTAACGAGTTGCGCCGCCACTGCCCGGTGGCGCGCCATTAGGGTTTGGGTATCTAACCCAATAATTTGCCCTTCTTTTACTCGCCATTTTCCGCCAATCATTACCTGTTCGGCTTTATCTGCGCCACATAGTAGCAGCGCAGAGATAGGGTCGTGACTGCCACTAAAACGTAGCTCATCGAGTTTGAAAAAGGCCAGGTCGGCTTGTTTGCCCACCGCTATTTCACCTATGTCACTACGGCCTATAAGCGATGCAGAACCTTTAGTCGCCCAGCCTAGAATTAATTCTGGGGTAATTTTCGCTGCACCATATTTTAAGCGCTGTAAGTAAAGTGCTTGGCGGGCTTCATACATCATGTTCGATGCATCGTTAGAGGCAGAGCCATCTACGCCTAAGCCAATAGGCGAACCGGCTTCAATCAGTTCAAGGGTAGGGCACATGCCAGAGGCCAAGCGCATGTTTGAAACCGGACAATGCGTTATGCCTGTACCGGCCGCACCCAAGCGGCGAATTTCATCTTCGTTAAAATGAATACCATGAGCTAACCATGTTCTATCGCTTAACCAGCCCACACTTTCTAGATAATCGACGGTGCGCATGCCAAACATCTTTAAACAGAAATCTTCTTCATCTAGCGTTTCAGCTAAATGGGTGTGTAAACGCACGTCTTCATCTTTCGCCAGTTGTGCGCTGTCGGCCATAATTTCTCGAGTAACAGAGAATGGAGAGCAAGGTGCTAAGGCTATTTGCATCCACGCGCCTTCACCACGCTCATGGTAGGTGTTTATTAGCCGTTGACTGTCTTTTAGTATTGCATCACCACTTTGCACGGTGTGCCTAGGGGGCAGGCCACCTTCATCTTCACCCAAGCTCATTGAACCGCGAGTAAGCAGGGCGCGCATGCCCATACGTTTTACTGAGTCTACTTGTACGTCTATGGCATCTTCCATGCCGGTAGGGAATAAATAGTGGTGATCGGTAGTGGTAGTACAGCCAGACAGTAATAATTCAGCTAACGCCACATCGCAGGCTAGCGACAACGCATTCGGGGTAAGTTTTGCCCAAACCGGATATAAGGTTTTAAGCCAAGGAAATAACGGCTGATTAACCACAGGTGCCCATGCGCGGGTGAGGGTTTGATAAAAGTGATGGTGCGTATTAATTAGCCCCGGAAGCATCACCAATTGAGAGGCATCTTCTGTTTCATCAATAGGCGTTACTGGTGTTTGACCAGCACCAACAAGCTCAACAATTTTGCTGCCTTGCACCACAATGCCGCCTGCGGCATCTAACTCGTTACCCGTAAAAACGGCTTGCGGGTTTTTAATCCAGAGTGTTTTTGATGTAGATGAAGGCTTATCTTGAGGTTTATTTTGAGGCTTAAACAAGGGCGATAATTCAGACATAACTTGGCTCCATAAAATAATAAAAATTAAAGATGCCAGCTCAGTTATGCCCTGTCTGCTGATCCAGGGGGCGTTTGTTGTTACAAACGACTGCTAATTAACCGAAATTTCCAACGGTTAATTCAATGAAGAAGTGTAATGCTAATGCATTTTAGGTTCGATTTAAAGCGCTTCTGCGAGGTGATAATTGTACTGTTGTGGTATTACGCTAAACTTCATTTTAACTGTTACACTAAAAGCAGCAGCTTAATGAAGAGATGGAAACCACATGCCCGATAATAAATTTAGACTAGTTACTCGAAGCGATTTTGATGGATTAGTTTGTGCCGTGCTATTGAAAGATTTAGATCTCATCGATGATATTTTATTTGTGCACCCTAAAGATATGCAAGATGGCAAAATAGATATTACTGAGAATGACATAACCACTAATCTGCCTTATGTGGCGGGCTGTCATATTGCGTTTGATCATCATCTTAGTGAAACAGTTCGAAACGCGAGTGACATTAAAAATCATGTAATCGACCCTGAGGCACCTTCTGCTGCGCGAGTGGTATATGACTATTACGGCGGCGCAGAAAAGTTTCCCAGTATTTCTGTTGATATGATGGAAGCCGTAGATAAAGGAGATGCCGCGCAATTTTCCGAAGAAGAAATACTAGAGCCAACCGATTGGGTATTGATGAACTTCATCATGGATGCCCGAACTGGTTTGGGGCGTTTCCGTGATTTCAAAATTTCGAACTATCAGTTAATGATGAAATTAATTGATGCATGTAAAGATCACAGTATTGAAGAAATTTTGGAAATGGAAGATGTTGCCGAGCGTGTAGCTTTGTATCACGAGCACAATGAGCTAGCGAAAGTGCAATTGGCCAAATGTGCAACCGTTCACAAGAACCTTGTGGTGCTCGATTTAACCGAAGAAGAAACCATTTACGCGACCAACCGTTTTGTGATTTATGCGATGTATTCCGATTGCAATATCTCAATTCACAAAATGTGGGGCCTTAAAAAGCAAAACGTGGTTTTCGCTATTGGTAAATCAATCACCAACCGCACTTCAAATACAAACGTCGGTGAACTATGCCTTAAGTACGGCGGTGGTGGCCACTTGAATGCCGGTACGTGCCAAGTAGAAACTAGTAGAGCGGAAGCTGTTCTAGACGAGATAATTGACACTATCACTTCAGATGGTTAATCCATACTAATAAAACCTCGGTAGGGGTGTTGTTAAAATCATTGGCAACACACCCTGACTTTTCCCTCGAATACATATCTATAAAAACAAACAATCCAATATCTGGTTAGCGCTTATTGCATACCTATCTAGCTGTGTTTACTCTATTTTAACAATTGAGTGTAATGACTGAGATAGGAAGTAAGTATGAATTTTGCTGAATTTGCTGCATCACGTAAAAGTGTACGTGGTTTTACCAAACAAGCTGTCACTAAAGAAACCGTGGATGCCATTATTAACGCAGCGAAATGGGCTCCTTCGTCTTACAACACCCAAACGTGGAAAATTCATGCGGTAGCGGGTGATGTGCTCGATAAAATTCGTGAAGGTAATACTGAGAGAACATTAGCCGGTACGCCGTACGTCAGAGACTTCCCTTACAAAGAAGACTATGACGGCGTTCATAAGCAACGACAGCGTGATGTTGCCATGCAGCTATTCGATGTAATGGGCATAGCTAGGGAAGACAAAGAAAAACGTATGGATTGGATGATGCGTGGTTTTAGGCAGTTTGATGCGCCCGTGTCATTGGTATTAACTTACGATAAAGCCCTAGAGCCTGCAGGTATCACGCAATTTGGTTTAGGCTCTTTAGCTTACGGTATTGTATTAGCAGCTTGGGATTTAGGGCTTGGTTGCGTAATTAACGGCCAAGGCATAATGCAATCTGATGTAGTGCATAAACATGCGCAAATACCAGACTCTGAAGCCATTATGATTTGTATTGCGCTAGGGTACCCAGATGAAAACTTTGCTGCTAACGAGGTAAGATCGGTACGTGCCGACAACGAAGAATTCGTCACGTACCACGGTTTTTAGTTCTAAATTAAACGTAAATTACGTCTCTAGCTAATCTTTGACGGCTAGCAATTGACGGCCAGCAATTGATGAGTAGCAATCGGCGGTTAATCTTCGTTAGTAATCACACCGTAGGCCGCCGTTCCCCATAAAGGTACTGTCGACAAGCTATGTTTATAACTTCCTGATGTTTCTTTTGTAGAATACGAAAGATACATCAAGGTTTGTGACTTGGCGTCGAATATGCGTCTTACTTTCATGTTCTTAAAGAAAATGCTCTTCGATTTTCTGAATATGATGTCGCCCGAATCGGATTTGTCGATATCTCTTAGCATTTGTGCGGTAATTTCACCGGTTTGACGACAAGCTATAGAGCTATCGGAAGGGTCTGACACATCTAAATTCGCTTCAATACTAGAGATATGGCAAGTCACGCCTGTTACGATAGGGTCTTGCATGGCGTCTAACTTAATATCCTTTGTGGTGAATACGCCTAACGACACATCTCCTACTTCATTATCGCTGCACGCGGCTAAGCTGGCTACCGCGACCATCACGGCAATTATCTTTTTCATTTTTATATCCTTTTAAAGCACGTTCTAATAGTGCATCTACCACTAATACGGTATTCAGTTAAAAAACGATTTTTTATCCCCAAATGATACAAGCACTCTAGCATAGGTGGTGCATAGTTTTATTGATTCACTTAAGCTTATTCACAATCAGCTCTGCCACCTGATCACAAAAATCGAAACCTGAATAGTCTGGATTGAACCCACTAATATACGGCACAGCCATAACAAAGTAGCGCTCGTTAAGACTACCGTTGGCTAAAATGGGTTGAAAGTCATCGTTAATAGCAAAACCACCTGTTTCTAAATAGTATTCGTTGTCGGAGCCTTTGCATACGCTATTAGGGGTCTCTACTAGATGCTTTTTACCTTGATACTTATCTTTAAACCTCACTTTAGCGACTAATGGCTCGGCACCTGCAAACATAGATTTAAAAGGGAATGCGTCTATTGGCAGTGACTTCTGCCCAGTGCAATCGATAAAAGTTTTATATGTGTTTACAGTAGGCTTATTGTCCTCGTCTTTAAAATGAAATTGAAAATCGCCATCACCTTCAATTTCTAAGCGGCTGCTGCTATCAACAGCAATGATATCGAGTACGCCGCTATCGTGCAGGGCAAGTAACTGGGCCGCGGACGATTGCGGAATATTCGCAATCATAAGGCCAATAAGAGGCAGAAGGTGATTGCGTAGTCGTAGGGTATCTTCTGCACTAAAGTACTTAGCTGGGTGGTTTATCGTGAAGCTTAATAATGCGAGGGCTTCTTTCCATTGCAATGTGCTCTGTTGTTTAATCGACTGCTCGGCTTGCAGGTACTCAATTTTAAATAAGGTGAAGGGCTCATACGCTTTACGAGAATCAAGCATCCATTGGCAAAACGACTCTATGTTTTTGTTCGCTATTTTTTGATAAAAAACAGTGTCCAGTTTATTTAATGCCGCTTTGAAGTTTCGCTCAAAAATAAAATCTAAACTTAAGAAACCATCGTTATCAGCCCTATGTTGAGCAATTTCTTGCTCGCTTAGCATGCCTTCATCAGACACTAGCGGGTCGTCTAAGTGAAAGCGAATATTCGGCAGTAAACCCTCTAACGAGTGCATGATTATCTTGAAATCTGGTACGTTGTCGAATAAACGGTATTTTAATTGGTTATCAGTTTGATAAAACTCACCATTAGCTTCGCTTAACGTACGAATAGCATCAATAGCGGTAAGGGAACTGCCTTTAAGCGCTATTGTATGGTTATATTTTTGCTGCAACTTAGTGGGCGGGTAGGGAGAATCAAAATACCCTTTTACTTTACCTTCGTGGGTCTTGGGCCAAATATGACCAGTACAGATCGCCACCTTATCGAATCCTGTTACCCATCCCGTGTCAGTTAATATGTTAGTGCCAGTGCGACTGTCGGTGTTTGTAGGCTCAGGGCTCTTTTGGCGCTCAAGGCTGTTATTACGCTCAGGGCTGTCTACACGCTCAGGGCTGTTTTCATCTGCAGTGGTGGGTTTAATGTCCAAAACGTTGCACTGAAGATGCACGTTAACGTGTATCCCTGCTGCACGGCATCTGCCAATTAATTCACAAAATTGGGCCTGTAAATATTCCCCAAAGAGCAACCGGGGCACCACGTGTTTTTCATGCAGTTTAGTTTTTTCAATTTGATATTTAGCGAGGTACTCGGAGCTTTGCTGACGCAACCATTCAAGCAGGGTTTCATCAAACGGAGCCAGTTCATCAGATGAAATATTGGTAATATGTTCCCACGACGCGCCATCTTTACTGTAAGGCATGCCTTTGCCCAGGGCGGTATTACGCTCAAAGATATCGAAGGTTAAATGAGGCGATGCTCTGCCATTTACACTCTCGGCATCATCAAGCTGCTTGTCAAAAAAGCGCAATGCTTTTTTAAGAATAGAAAGGGCGCTGGGGCCGCCACCAATTAACGCAATCCTTGTTTTTGTCATCATCATCCTACCCTTAATAAAGCACGAACAAAGCACGCTATTTATTAGAAACGTATTATTTCCACGGTGTTGTCGAGCCTGTATTTCAAGCACCTAACGCAGGCTATTCACATTGGCAAACACGGGGAATAAGTTAGCTAGTCATCATAAATAAGCAGGTTATATGCCTTATTTTCAAGCTGCATTGTACTGGCTTTTTACTCGGCTGTAGGGGGGCGGTTAAACAGTACTGATTTATATCAGGGTTGAATCTGGCTTCGACGTTCAATATTGACTGGATGGTGGGTAATACGTGGTGGATTACTGATTTATCGGCAGCACAATGTCAACGCTTAAGCCGCCATCGGCAGGGCGAGTCATTTGTAATCTTCCACCATGTTTTTCAATGGCTTTTTTCGCAATGCTCAGCCCTAGTCCGAATCCTGATGTATGCATTTGGTTGCCTGCACGGTAGAAAGGTTGAAGCAACTTTTCTATTTCCTCACTATCAACACCAGGACCATGGTCGCGCACGGTAATTACAGCCGTGTTACTCCGTTTTTCCGTGCTCACCTCAACCAATTCACCGCGAGATGAATATTTACAAGCATTGCCGATAATATTTTCCAATGCCTGATGAAGGGCTTCTGCATAACCTGAAATTGTCACATTAGGCTCGCAGTTAAGGGTTAGTGGAATGCCCGGGTAATGCACTGCCATATCATCGGCTATACGTTCACACAGTGCGTTAATATCGCACGCTTCTGGGCTTGGGTTACCTTTTTCTAACTTTGAATAATCCAAAATCTGTTGAATAAGTGCATCCATACGAACGCAATCATTATGAATTTGCTTTACGTGACGACTATCTGGCGTGTGCTGCTCGATAATAGCTGCCGATGCTTGCAAACGAGCCAGTGGCGCGCGAAGTTCATGAGATACATCATGCAACAGTTGTTGCTGATTGGTGGCAGCTTGATGCGTTTTATTGACCATAAAGCTAATATCAGCGGCTAAGTCGCCCAGTTCATCACCACGAGTCAGAATGGCTTTAGGCAGCGTAGCAACTTCTTGTTGGTCGGCATAACGGCGACTAAACGCACCTAAGAAGTTAATAGGGCGTACGATCCCCCAACTTAATAGCGCACTGACAATGGCAGAGGCAATAAAGATAAAAACGAACTGCAATGATTGAAACCGGTAAAGTACTTGTTTATAGTTGCGAGGCGCCTCTGGCAATCGGGTTTCAACGCGATAGGGTAGTGCAGATAGGCCATATACTAATTTTACTGTGCGATCCCTTTGAGGCACCTTGTTCATACGATAGTGATAGATGGTTCTACCCGTGTTATCTGATATCTGCATAGCAATGAGATCGCTACGATGTCTGACATTATGGCTTATCCAGTCTTTTATCTTGCCTTTGGGTACGTTCCCGCTAGCTAAGTCTTGCTCATAACGCCATACAATGCGCTCGGCTTGGCTAATTACACCATTAAAGTAACGCTGACTATATTCGTCAGACGTATATTTGCTAACCAGTACATATCCCGTGGCAGTCATCACGAGTAAGCTAGCGACCCAGAATGTAAGGAATATTCGCCAAAACAGGCGTTTAAACCCAAACGTCTGTTTTATTGAATGCCAAACCTCTGAATGCTTCATGCTATACCTTACTGTTGTGCTGGTGGGGTTAGCATTTGATAACCCACACCACGAACCGACTTAATCACGTCGTTTATACCTACCGCAGTCAGCTTCTGGCGTATTCGGCTTACGTGTACATCCATGGCACGGTCATAAGCTTCAAGCGGCCGATTAAGCACTTCTTCTGTCATTTCTTGTTTTGTGATGGTTTGCCCAACGCGTTCCATTAACAAGCTTAGCGCATTGAACTCTGCGCCCGTTAAAGGCAGGGGAGTGTTATCGACAAGCGCCGTTCTCGCGCCGCTATCAAGCACAATGCCGTGAAGTTCAGCATGCACAACCGTTTGGGTTGGCGCATTGCCATTTTGGGTCCGGCGTATAATGGCGCGAATACGCGCGCCAAGTTCCCGCGGGTTACAAGGCTTCGCTAGGTAATCGTCGGCGCCCATTTCTAAGCCAAGAATTCTATCTATGTCATCACCACGACCGGTAAGCATAAGAATAGGCGTCTGTTTTTTAGCGCGCACATTTCGCAACACATCTAGGCCTGACATACCGGGCATCATAATATCTAACACTACCGTATCGAACTCATCGCTTTGCAATAAGCGGGCAACGGCGGCATCGCCACTATTTAAGGTTTCAACTGCAAAGCCGTCGGTTTGCAGGAATTCACTGAGTAGCGCGCAAAGTTCTGCGTCGTCATCTACCAGTAAGATTTTGTATTTTTCATTTTCCATAAAATAGAGATTAACCGTTTTATTTTGAGGACTTTTCAACTTTACCGAACTTTACACTAGCTTAACCCTACTTATCGAATCGTTTATGCATACTTAGCTCCGTTGATGAAACAAAACGTTTCCCCCATGTCATGCAGCATCATGACCAAAACAAGTAGGAATATTAAGATGAAAAAATTAATTGCCGGTGTTTTATTGAGTGCATGTATCGCCACGACTGCTTATGCAGGTGGTAAACATTCTGATGACCGTAAAGGTCCTGACTTCTTCCCCATACACAAAATGACGAAAGTGCTAGATTTAACTGACGAGCAGCAAGATGCGCTAAAAGCACTGAAGGCCGAACTTAAAGCGGAGCGCAAAGCAAACCGCCCAGAGAAAGGCAGCGAAGATTCGTTTAGAGCGCAATTTAAGGCACTCGATCCGTCAGACGCTAATTACGAGCAAGACCTAAATGAACTTGCAAACCTAAAAGCCGAAAAAGCGAAAGCACGTTTCCTTAAAATGGCCGATGTACGTGTCAAAGTAAGCGAAATTCTAACCGACGAACAGCTAGAAAAGTTCGAATCGATGAAAGAAAAGCGTGGCAAGCGCGGCGACAAGCGAGAAAGAAACAGTTAGTCGTAACATAGACAATTGTTTTTAATAAAAGCCCCCGCAGTTGGAAAGCCCAACGAGCGGGGGCTTTTTCGTTGACGGCTTTCTATATTCAGTAAAATAAAACTCGGTGTTTTTATTATTGCAGTGTCGTAGGTTGTTGAACTTGCGCGTAGGTGAAAATAGATGAAGGCGCGTTGGCAACCTTTTCTAGTGCCTTTCGGTCTGTGCTTGATGGAATAGACGTTAAGCCCATCCATGTGTTGCGGCGATTATTTTTCGCGCCATAAAGCGCAGTATCAGCAAAGCCTATTGTGGTTTGCCAATCAAAAATATCATAATGCTGTTGAGAAAGCGGGTAAGCCGCATAGCCAATTGAACAGGTAACATGCCTTTGTGTACCTTCTGAAAGTTGGAACGCACGTGAACCTACAATATCCACTACTCGCTCAGCCATCACATAGGCATCTTCTCTAGGGGTGTTATGGACGACGACAAGAAACTCTTCACCTCCCCAGCGTATAAGGTAATCAGTTTCACGAAATATATGCTTTAAGCGATTTTGTGTTTCTACTAAAACCTTATCACCAGCCTGGTGTCCATAAGTATCGTTGATGTTTTTAAAGTGGTCTAAATCGATAACGAAGAACAGTATATCGTGCTGGTTTTTGGGAATAGAATAGGTTTGTGCACAGTTTTCGTAATAACGCTGCACGAGAGCAATGTCGCGCTCAATGTGTTGTGCTAAATAGCGTCTGTTGTGTAACCCGGTCAGGGGGTCAGTCAAGCTAGCCTCTTTCAGCGCAGTGGCTTGCTCTTTTAGTTGTTTATTCGCGGCCAACAATTCAGCCGTTCTCGCGTTTACGAGCTTTTTTAAAAATGCCTGACGTTGTCTATGGTGTCTTACTCCCAATAAATGACCTAGGTAGACGGCGATACATAAAAATACAATAGCCACAAATTTTGCTAGCAGGGTTTGATACCACGCTGGCATAACAAGTAACTGCCGATGCAATGCATTTTTTTCCCACAAGATCCCATCGTAAGAGTACTCAATTTGCAAAGTATAGTCGCCAGGTTGTGGCATAGTAATAACGGCTAAACGTTGCTCAGCATTTGCCTGAACCCAGTTTCCATCCAATCCTAATACGCGATAGCGATAGTGGGTATGTTCAGGGGTAAGATAATCAAGCGCGGCAAATTCGAAAGTAAGTCGTTTTGCTAACGGAGGAACGGTTAAATCAGTCGCAGTTAGCCCCAGTGATTCAATGCTATCGTCCTGATTAACCAACGTTATATCAGTAAGCACTATGGGAACAGTCGGCCTCGAAAACGTAAAATTAGCACTGTCAATAATGGTTAAGCCGTTAACGCCCCCAAAAACAATGTCGTTCTCACCTGTCGTTGTCGCCGCTGAATGTGCATAAGGCGCATTGGCCATACTTGGTGCGGTAGCTGCGCGGGTGACATCAAAGGTATAGCGGTTTATTGCCGCAATGCCTCGAGTCGTACTCACCCAAATATGATCTGCATTTTCACCTGCGATAGCAGCAATATTATTGCCAGGTAAGCCATTAGCGCTCTCTATTTGAATCCAATCAGCTTGTTGAGGTTTAACAAATACACCTGCAGAGCCCGTTCCGACCCAAAGGTAACCTTTTTCGTCAACGAATAAACTTGATATATATTGTTGTTTTAAAATGGGGTGAGTAATTTGGGTTGTCGCTAAATTGATAGTTTGGCCCATGTGAATATCGCCCTTTACCAATCCTTGCCACGTGCCAATCCATAAGCGACTTTCATCAATGGCCAATGAGGCGATACGTCTCTCGTTAATACTGTTAGCAAATTCGATTTGTTTTTCTGTACCCTTGTGTCGCACCCATAAGCCGTCTGTGCCGCCTAGCCACAAACTCGTCTCGGTCGATAAAAAAGCAGTGGTAAATGTTGAAGGTTTACGTATACCGACTGCCAGTGGAAAGTTTTGTTTAGTGGCAGAGTCAATTTTCACTGTTGCAAAGTTGCTTGAAGCATATACATCTCCATCTTTAGCGGCATGTAAGGTTTCTACGGGATTTTCTGATGTTTCCCACAGCTGCCCTGTTTTGCCATTTATAGGAGATAGTATTTCGATTCCGGCGTTACCCGTGCCCACTAAAAGTTCGCCATCATGAGACTGCACCGAATGTACCTTTCGGTTACCCAAGCTTTTATCAATATTTGCACCACCAAAAATGTTAATTATCGATTGGTTATTGGCATCAAAAATGTTCAGGCTGTGCCCAGCGCCAATCCATACTAGCCCCTTGCTATCGGTAAAGGTAGACCAAACATTGTCGTCAGCAAGCGAGGCAGGTTGCAGTGGATTGTGCGAAAACTGGCGGATTTCATGAGTCTTAATATTCACTTCTATTAAGCCTTGGCCAAAAGTGCCAAGCAGCACCAAATCAGGTTTGATTTCGCTCATTGTGAAAAGCCAAGGCGATGTCGTGTTACCTAACGCGAATGGGCGAAACGGTGCATCGTCATTTTTGACAAACAAGCCTTTGTCGGCAGTACCTACCACGAGGGAGCCTGAAGCGGTCGAAAGAATACTACTGATACGAGGTTGCTTATAACTGCCAACTTCTACCAGTTGAGGAGAATGTTCTATGCCGCTAGTGGCGATATGAACAAGCGGGAAATGAAACAATCCTTGTTCAGAGCCAACCCACAACTGCTGCTTGTTATCTACATGAAGTGCGTGGATCCTCGCTCTATTAGGCAGTTCAAACCCCAATAGTTTTTTCGTTGTATCATTAAAAATGAACAAGGCTCTATCTGATGTAAACGCAAAAATTTTATTCTTGGCAACCGAGGTGACGTTAAGGTGAAGGATTGAAACTTTCGAAAGTAAACTTTCTTCATAAGCAATGAGTTGAAGTTTTTCTTGGTGTAAACGGTAAAGGCCTTGTTGAGTGCCTACCCATACTTCACCATTGTCTGTAGCAAAGGTGGCTTGAATTTGCGGCGAAGGCGTATCGCTTTGCTTATTTTCAAATGTTACCGCTTTCAATGACTGGGAATCCCACCGCCATAATCCTTTGGAATCAACCAACCAAATAAACCCGTCTTTAGTTTCCAATACCGAAAGGATAGGGCCGTCAATGAGTGAGGTCTCGGCTAGAGGCGTATAAAACGTAGGCTGATGAAGCGTATGCCAGCTGGTGGTAGCTAACACGGGGATACAGAAGAACAATGACAGCACCGATAAAGCGCGACACAAATTATAAACTCTAGTTAACAAAGTAGCGCACCACGTTAATCGTTACTATTAACCCAATGCATAGTGATGCACTAAATCATTTTTGTATCTTGAGAATAAAGCGTTGTTATTCGTGTTGCAACGAGAAAGAAGCGGTAACAGGGTTAACGAAGGCTACATTGAATAGGCGCTGGTTTGCGTAAAGATTACACATCATCCGTTAAATCGTTACACCTGTTCAAAGGTAGCGGTAATGTTTAAATATTCGAAATCCTATTAATTTATATATTTCATGTGGTTATAGCTAGTTAAGCACTAGTGGTGCAAATTATGCTCCTCTTAAAAATAAGTCGTAATGCACGCTCGTCTAACAATTACACGTTTACGGGTTTCAGTCATACGAATTTTAAGCAGAGAAGGAGAACGCTATGAAAAAGCTTACATTAACCGCCATGGTGGGTGCAGTCTCACTAGCCTTGAGCGCAAGTAGTTTCGCCGGTCATCATGAGGATGAAGGGAAAAAGATTATGATGAATAATCTTAAAACAGGCGAAGCTATCGGTAGCGTAATGGTAAGTAGCTACGATGATGATGGTGTGGTCTTTACACCGAAGTTATCAGGGCTTACACCAGGTATTCACGGTTTTCATGTACATGAAAACGGCGATTGTTCAGCAGCGATGAAAGATGGCAAAAAAGTGTTAGGCGGTGCTGCGGGTGGGCATTTCGACCCTGAAAATACGGGTAGTCACAGTGTACCTTGGTCTGAAGAAGGTCATGAAGGTGATTTACCAACTTTGTATGTTGACGAAAATGGTAATGCCACACAGCCTGTTTTCGCACCAGAATTAGAGCTTGAAGACATCGAAGGGCGCGCCATTATGATTCATGCCGGTGGCGATAATTACTCAGATTCTCCGGCCAAACTTGGCGGTGGCGGCGAGCGAGTGGCTTGCGGTGTAATCGGTAAATAGCGTACTGAAACTGGTATTATCATTTAATAATATTGTTAATTAAAGCGGCAGAAATGCCGCTTTTTTTGTGTTTGGGCTCTAGCAAAAGTTTAAGACGGCAAGCTTGAAAAGGGAAAGTTAGAGATAAGCAGGCTTGCGTTTTACGTCAATGCATTATTGAATACGGCATACGCTTTTAAGGAGAGATAAGGTGTTTGCAGATAAGTTCATGTTTAGTGTGCTAAAGCCAATATTAGCTGTATTAATAGTGATGGTCTCAACCAATGCTATGAGTGCAGATGACATTTCAGAGGTTGTGGGGGAAATGAGTGGTGAAGCCTTGCTTGCCCAGTATCCCGCCTTCATGGACGAATATAAGTCGTATCAACCTAGTGACGCTGAAATTAAAGCAGTATCTGCTTTAGAAGACGATACGCTACTCATATTGTTTGGCACATGGTGTCATGATAGTGAAAGAGAAGTGCCCCGACTTTTAAAAACACTAGATGCTAGCGGGTTAGATGTGCCTCAATTTACTTTATTTGCCGTTGATAGGAAAAAGAGCGATCCGGAAGGGGTGGCAGAAAAGCATGGGCTTAAATATACGCCAACCTTCATATTAATGCGCGATGGTGAAGAGATAGGGCGAGTGGTAGAACGTGCAGAAACCAGTTTAACCCAAGATTTACAGGCGTTAGCGGCAGCGGCCGAGTAAAATAGCGGAAAAAGAATTAATGGATAAAGAGCTAACGGATTAGGTGGGATTACATAAAAGAAGCAGCAGGCTTTCGTTAGCCTGCTGACTTATCCGCTATATTTTTTACGTTAGCTTAGTTCAAGAACTAAGCCCTGAAGCTACAAGTAAATAGCAGCGTGAAAAAGACGACTACTTCAACGTGTACTCAAGGGTGATTTTCGTATCTAAAAGCTGCGAGACTGGGCAGTTATCTTTTGCTTCCTGAGCAATTTTAGCAAATTCATCTTCGGTAATACCTTCAACGCTAGCTTCTAGGCTTAACGCTGACTGGCTAATCTCATAACCATCGTCTGTCTTATCTAAACTGATTTTAGCGGTAGTATTTAACTCTCCGTCATCATAGCCTGCGCCTGATAATGCAAAAGATAAGGCCATGGTGAAGCAGCTAGCATGCGCTGCACCAATGAGTTCTTCGGGGTTGGTGCCTTTGCCATCTTCAAATCGTGTATTAAATCCGTAGGGTTGATTAGATAATGCGCCTGTTTCGGTAGAAATACTGCCTTTGCCTTGTTTGCCTAAAGGTTTGTATGCCGCACTGCCTGATTTAACTATGCTCATTTACTATTTCCTTACGTTTTTGACCAAACTGGTTATACAGTTTGAAGTTTAAAAACGTAACGATGCAAGTGCTCTGCCGTTATCACTTATTTTCTGCAAGCCAAGGCCATGCGGGCGTTGGCGATAAAGTGATAATAGTAAGCGCCATTGGAGTAGTACGTTAATAGTCGTGTTATCACGTTTAGGTTACAGGGCTAAATGAAAATTTTACCCACAATTTTAATGAGACTGATAATGAAAGTTTCTAAGGCTTAATCCGTTCTGTATTTGTGAGCCGTATATTTTGTCTTCGATAGTTAATTTTAAGGTTAATAATGAAATCTATTTTGCACGCGTTATTGTTAAGCACGTTTATCGCTGCGCCAATTGCCACTGCTGACGAGACTGTTCTGGCTGGTGGATGTTTCTGGTGTATGGAATCTGATTTTGAAAAATTAGAGGGCGTAACCGATGTGGTCTCGGGTTTTACCGGAGGAACCGTGCCCAACCCTACTTATAATGGTAACCATAAAGGGCATTATGAAGCGGTGAAGATAACTTACGATGAAAGCAAAATATCGTATCGAGAGATACTCGACCACTACTGGGTGAATATCGACCCCTTCGATGCAAGAGGGCAATTTTGTGATAAAGGCCCCAGTTATTTAAGTGCTGTGTTTGTGGCAAGTGAAGAAGAACGTGCCATTGCACAAGACACTAAAAATGCGGTAAAGGCGCAATTTCCAAATCAAACAGTGGTTACGCCTATTTTAGATTCATCAACGTTTTATCCTATTAAAGGTGATGAGATAGGCCATCAGGATTTTTATAAGAAAAGTCCTGTGCGTTATAAGCTTTACCGCTGGAACTGTGGTCGCGATCAGCGCTTAGAAGAGATTTGGGGTGAGAAAGCGACCGGTAAGTCTTAGCCGTTCTCCTGTTGTCATCAATATTATGCAATGCTGCAGTAAAGTTAAACACAGGTCTGCTTTGTGCGGCATTGCAGAGTTTTTATTTTTATCTCGTAATTTTTTCTTTATAGTTAATTAAAAGTATATGTAGTCGTTGTTTAACCCTAAGTGGCGATGAAATAACCAAAACGGCTGGAAGTAGTACATGAAAAAGTACGGTGTAGTAGGGCTTATCTTGCTGTGTTTGGGATTTTTACCTTACTTTAGTGTGGCTGCACAAAAACAGAAGCCGCTGCCGCTAGATAGCGATACGCTATTAACCACTGGTGCAAGCTACTTCCCTTATGTCGATAAAAATGCGCAAGACGGTGGTTGGTCTGTTTCCTTAGTAAAAGCTGTTTTCAAGCACATGAATACTCCCATTTATATTGACATTTTACCGTGGCAGCGCGGTTACAAGTGGGCGCTTGAGGGCAAGTATCAAGGGACATTCCCTTATGTTTATACCGACGAGCGAGCTAAGTCGTTTATTTACTCTAAACAAATTAATTCAATTCCCGTACGTATTTATACCTCTAAAGAAATGAAAGTGAATACATTGGATGATGTGACAGGGGCTCGCCTGTGTTTGCCCTATGGCCATAGCTTGAGTCGTGAGCAGTCGGCGTTTATCAAAGCTTATAAACTTTCTGTTCAACGAGCGGTTGATGCAGGAGGGTGTATTGTTCAAGTATCAAAAGGGTGGGGCGAAGTAGGCTTTACTAACGGTTATCTGCAAGACGATCACAATTCAGAGCTCTTTGAGGTATTGGAGAATGTTAATATTATCGACATTCCTGTGGCCACTATTCCGCTTTATTACATTGTCTCTAAAGAGCTTGAAAATGCGCAAGCGCACATCGATAAATTTAATGCTGCATTAGCGTTTATTGAACAGTCCGGCGAGCGCCGCCAAATAGATAAGCAGTTTGAAGCCATAGCCAATCAAAAATAGCGCTGGATGAAAAAAGCTTTCAGTAATTAAGTGTTATCACTTCGCTCAATTTATCTGATTATGCGCAATAGGTATCGTCTTCAATCGCTGAAAACCACTAATTATATTGCGTGTTGGCTAATTTTAATTGACTGATATTTATGATTATCCGCATGCTAATAGCGTGATAAAGTGGGTCGAGGTAGTGTTAAGGGCAAGTATAAGGAAAGAGGGGCGATATGGTCATCGATGGTGTAGTGCTAGCAGGTGGGCTTTCAAGTCGAATGGGGGAAGACAAGGCGCTTTTGAAACGAGATGAGCGCGATATGCTTACTTACACAGCGGATTTAGTTTCTTCGTTATCTATTGAACGTTTATTGATTAGTCGAAATGAAGCTACCACCATTGGTTATCAGCCTAATGATGCTGATGGCGATGCTTATAACTGTGCTCATAAATCCGCTTATAATTGTGCTCATAAATTTGAGGTGTTCAATGATGTAGTGGCCGGTGTTGGGCCTCTGGGCGGAATATATTCTGTTGCTATTCAAAGCAAAGCTGATGCATTGATTATCACGCCCGTCGATTTGCCTTTATTGCGCACAGAAGATTTAGAGCAGCTTATTAACGAAGGCTCCAGCGCGAAACGGCCCGCGTATTTTTCTCATCACTACTTGCCTTTGTTTTTGCCGTTGACTAAAGAGGTTCGTCAGTACCTTGATGATGTTGTTAAAGGCAAAGTGCCCCAACGCTCAGTCAATACAATGTGTACAAATTTTGGTGCAATTGAAGTAACACCTAAAAATAATTCGCGGCTAACCAATGTGAATACTCCAGCACAATGGGATGCCGCAAAAAAATTGCTATCACTGGCCGGAAATTAACGACACTTTAACGAACATGACGTACTTGTTAGTGTGTTTAATAATCAGTTGGCTTATGATTTAAACGTTTATTATCAGAGTGCTCGAACTAACGAGCTTGTGCTAGAGCGCTAGTTAGACAAAGTTTATCAATTACATCAAATTCAATATTGCTCGTTCATACACTTAAGGGTTAACACAATGCTTAGTATCTGTTTACCGCGCGCTAAATCTTTTATGAAGATAACTAGCTTGTGCATTAGTAGCGTCGTTGTTTCTTTCTCGGTGAGTGCTGCAAATATCGCAAGTGCTGAAGGCACCGAGGGCCAAGCTAGCGTTAAAAACCAAGCCTCAACGAATAGTCAATTTCCTCAGGATTTACCTTCATCCAGTCTGGTAAACGTTGAGCGTTACCCTGAAGCAAATGTTACCCACCCAGTACCTCAATTTAGTGTAGACGCTAGCTGGCCTACCATGCCGAAAACGATGATAATTGGCCAAGTACCAGGGTTGTCTGTAGATAAAAACGATAACGTATGGTTGCTACACCGCCCAAATTCACTAAGTAAACTCGATGTGGGGCTTACCAACAATATGGGGCTATGCTGTGAAGCAGCTCCTCATGTTTTACAATTTTCCCCACAAGGTGACTTATTGAATGCGTGGGGCGGACCTGAAATCTCACCTTCAATAAACGGCGAAAACCAGTGGCCAGCAACTGTCCATGGATTATATGTGGATGATGAAAACACGGTATGGTTAGGTGGAAATGGTGATGGGGATCACGTGGTACTCAATTTCACTGAAAAAGGCGAATTCATTCGCCAGTTTGGTACCCGTGGAAAAACCGATGGTAACTTAAGTAAATCAACGTTAGGCAACCCTGCCGATATTTTTCATAACACCCAAACCAATAAAGTTTTTATTGCCGACGGATACATTAATAAACGGGTGACAGCGTTTAACACAGATGCCAATGAGTTTGACCAATTATGGGGGGCATACGGCACTGCACCTGGCGGCGGCACGCGAGAAGGCGCATTCGATGTTTCTCAAGCCACCGCAAATGCTGGTGCTACTAGTACACAAGCGCAAAATTTTGGTGATATTGTGCATTGTGTTACCCAAGCAACTGACGGCAGAATATATGTATGCGACAGACGGAATAATCGAATTCAAGTATTCAAAGCTGATGAAAGCGGTACGGTTAATTTCGTGCAAGACGTGATAGTGGCTGGCGAAACCGGCGGCTTAGGGACAGCTTCTGATATCGCGTTTTCGCCCGACAATAAATACATGTACGTGGCCGATATGATGAATGGCCGTATTTGGATTTTATTACACGAGAACTATCAAGTGTTGGGCAGTTTTGGTCGTCCTGGTCGCTACCCAGGTCAGTTTACTTGGCTGCATAGTGTGGTAGCTGACAGCGAGGGTAATCTGTACACCTCAGAAGTCAGTACTGGTCGACGAGTGCAAAAGTTTGTATTAACAGGCTTTGAGACTAATTAATAGCGCTAGGTCCAAGCATTGGGCCCAAGCGTTGGACGCAAGCGTTGGGCACTAGCGTAGGACATAATCGCTAAGCCAGATAATAATAAGCAGCAGTAATAAGGATAATAATGGCTCAACAGCAAAGCGTTAAATCACACCGCGTGAAAGTTAGGGGTAGTACAAGGTTAGGCCTTTGGTCTTGTCTATTAAATGTAGTGCTATTACGGTCGGTGCCATTACGTTCGGTGCTAGTACGGACCGTGTTATCGAGCGCATTGCTATTAAGCGCTGCGGCTGATGCGAAAACAGAGGTAGCTGAGAATAATCAAAGCCTAAGCAGTTCTGCAGCCTCAAGCCAAAACGTAAACTTAAGCCAAAAGATAAACTTGAGTTCGGGTGCCAAAGGGGTGCTAGAAAAGCCTAGTTGCACCGCTAAAAACGATTCAAATGTTAATGTAAAAGGCGCAGTACTGTTAATTCACGGTTGGGCAGGGCAAAAAGACGAAGTAGGCGATTTATATAAAGATTTGGCTCATCAGTTAAGTACGCATTGCATAGCCTCTGTTAGATTTGATGTTCGAGGTGAGGCTGAGCGTGAAGCAAGTAACTATACACTATCGAGTACCTTTAAAAGCCGCGTAGAAGATGCGCAAGCCGGGCTAGATTATTTGCAAGCGCAATATCCCAGTACAATGCTGGTAGTGGTAGGGTTTAGTTTAGGTGGTGCTACCGCTATGGAGTTAGTCAGCACGCACCCTAAAGCATTTGAAGGTATGGTGCTTTGGTCTACAGCGCTAAACCCGAATGAAGTCGTTACAAATACGCAAAACTACAAGGAAGTAAGGCAAGCGCTAGAAGAGGGGCAAAGCACGATAAAAAGCTGGGTTCATTTGACCCTGACCCGTAAGCACGTAGTGGGAATGTTAGGTTACAACCCTATTCGCAATTTAGGTGATTTTGAAGGGAAGCTATTAGCGATAAGAGGCTCGAACGACTATTTACCTGCCCACGAAAAAGTCATTTTTGAGGCAAGTAATGCGGTTAGTGAAGATGCCTACTACCTAGGTGGGGCTGATCATATATTCAACGTTTATGAGCCGGATAAGAGCAAAAAAGAAGAGGTGCTGGATTTATCTGTTAATTGGATCAAGTCGCTTTTTAATTAACGCGTGTTGCGCTTTCAATGACTGGCTGAAAACACAGATGAGATAACATAAGTCGGTTAACGGCGGGTGTATAAAAACCGCCGTGTTAAATACTAAGTGTTATGGTTCAAAAGATATTCTATTAACGCGTTTTCGGGCAATGGTTTAGACCAGAAATAGCCTTGGCCAATGTCGCAGCCAAGTGACAGTAGCTTTTGCAAGGTTTCGTCATCTTCAATCCCTTCCGCAACCGTCTTTAAGCCTAAACTGGCTGCCATATTGATAATTGCACCTACCAGAGACTCATCGTGCTCAGAGAAACACAACGGGCTAATAAAAGATCTATCTACTTTAAGCTTTGAGGCGTTAAAGTTTCGAAGATAACCTAAGTTAGAATAACCAGTACCAAAGTCGTCGATGGCAATGGTAATACCAAGCTTACTTAGTGAGGCAAGTTGCTTTTGTATCTGCTCGGTTTCATCAATCAACAACGATTCGGTTAACTCTAGTTCTAGCGCTTCTGGAGGTAAGCCCGCTTCGTACAATGCGCTTTCTATGGTGCGTTGAAGCTGGCCGTCTTTAAATTGCATCACCGATAAATTCACCGCAATACGTATGTCAGAATGTCCCTGCTGGCGCAATTGGGCACAAAATTGGGCACAAAATTGGGTGGCTTGGCGTACTACCCAGCTACCTAGTTGATTAATTAAGCCGCTATTTTCCGCCAAGGGGATGAATAAGTCTGGTGGGATCATACTGCCATCAGGTTGAGGCCAACGTAATAGCGCTTCTAAGGTGTTAATGTTGCCACTCTTTAAATCTACGATAGGCTGGTAGTGAAGCTCAAATTGTTGTTCGCTTAGCGCAGGACGCAGAAGTTGAAGCATCTTAAACTTGTTTTCGCTGGCTTTGTCTAAGCTCTCATCATAATGGTGGTAGGTATTGCGACCATCCTGTTTCGCTTTGTACATGGCGATATCGGCTTTGCGGCACAACTGCTTAAAATCAGTGCCATCTTTTGGCGCGCTTGCTGTACCTAAAGAGGCTGAAACCGTGACTTGATTTTGAAATATATCAAAAACAGACGCGCATTGGCCAATCAGAGAATTAGCGAGGGACGTCAACTCATTGCTTTGAGGATTGATAGGGGCAATAACTAAAAATTCATCGCCACCGAAGCGGATGAGATATTGTTTAGGTAACAGTATCTCGGTTATCTGTTGGGTAAGTAGTTTAAGTAATTGGTCGCCCGCTGCATGGCCTAAGGCATCGTTAATAGGCTTGAAATTATCTAAATCAATAAACAGAATTGCTAATGACAGCCCATTTTCTTCACACTCGCTTAGCGATAAGTTAAATAGGGTTTCACCGTAAAGTCGGTTAGGTAAGTTTGTTAGGCTATCGTGGTGCGCTAAATGCTGAATCTGCGTGCGACTTTGCGCCACTTTTATATTTTCGCCCTGAAGCGATGTCATCAAATCTTTGATATCACGAACTAAAATGTAAACACTAAAACCGGTGACGATAAATATCACTAGTGTGAAAATTAAATGCTCCCAGCTTGTGGAAGGAATATGGGGGGTAATAACACCTTGTAGCGACAACCCGACAATCAGAACACACTGCAAAGTCACGAAAGAAAGTAGCGTTAAAAACAAGCCCACACCGCCTAAAATAGCAGCGAAGATTATCAGGGTGGGATAACCCAAAATAGCTAGGTCGAATAACCCTGCACCGGTTGCCGCTAGCGCGAACAACATAGTAGATAGTGACACCAACAGGGTAGAAGCTGAGGCAAGTAGTTTATGTTTATAAGCGAATACAAACGCAGCAATTAAGCAGGTAAGGCCGGCGGCAATAATAATAAAGGTAATATTTCGAGCCACAGAAAGCGACGCCACCAGTCCGAGGGCAGACACGCCACAAATTTGCATGAGTCTACGGCGACGTATTTGGTTAAACGCGTCTTTATCTATGGTTAACGAAAAATTTGGAATTGTGAGCTCTTTTAGTAACTAAAGGCCGTGGGAGATGTATTTATAATAGCTCACTTTTCCACTAAGGAAGATTAATTCCAGCGCTCGTATTTATACCTTAAGCTGCCTCCAGACACTTATGTGCAAGGTCAGAATGTGTTATCGATGGTCTTGAACCATTTCTTATTCATTCACTCACTCTCTCACTCAGTTCAATATAGTAGCCACATCTTTTGACACTTTGTCATACTCAACCGATTCTATAAAACCTATTGAGAACGTTTTAGGTGTATTCAAAAACTTGTTTTTATCTTGGCGACCAAATCCGAGTACGGTCATGTGAGGACGGCTTACGTAATTATCGGGATGGGTATCATCATCATGATTTAGCAAGAAAATCATTCGGGGAGATGATTCATCGCCAAAGGCATACCATTCAGGGCTGGGCAAATCGCCTTTGTGTGAATCATTTATTGGGTGGCGTATGTCAGTAGCAGAATTAAACCAAAAATCGGTGTCATCCATAGTGCCGCCAGGCACCCCTTCATATTGCACCCAATAATGATAACCGGGGCTTACTGTTGTCATTGTGAAATCACAGTGGGTAGGGTAGAAATCCCATTGGCCTACCCATTTTCCATTTGCTGAAGTAAATGCTATACGAACATGGTTCTGATGCTCGATAAGCACTTCACCATTGGCCTTGTTGGTACCAGCATTCATAGCATGAAAATAACTACCATCTTGCTTATGAATGGCATTTGGAAAGCCGCGGTATTCCCCTTTGTGGCCAGAGCCTTTGATGTTGTTAAAACCAATCCAGTCTACCCCGTCTTTATCGAGCATACTCGATAGCCCGCCACCGTGCTTTTCAAGATAGTAAGTCGCCGACGGGGTTGAAATAATATAGGCAGGTACAGGCCCAGCCGACTCATCCATTCCCTCAGTTAAGCTTACCTTGCCACTTTGATGACTCATTGAACAACCTAAAAGCAATAGTGAAACCAACGTCGTGCCTAACCATTGCGCTAATGTTTGTAGATTTGATGAACACACGAAAGGTTGGTTTCTTAATGCGGCAAATAGCGTCATTCTAAGCATGGTTTTTACTCAACGATGAAGTGGCAGTAGTAGGCTCTTTTTTGGCACTGTGTTTAAGCAGTAAACCTATGGCTAGCATAATGACAGCACAACCTAAAAACATAAGCCGTCCCCACAATGGGTTGGGAATAAGCATCATAACGAGCATGCCTGCGCTCATGATAATAACCATCACACCCAGTTTATTGCGTTGTTGGCGGTCGTAGTCATCTTGCTCAAAATCGGCTATCACCGGTGTTTCTACATCTTTAAAAAAGCGCTCGGTCTCCGCTTTATGCGTGTCTTTTTCGGGGTTATAAAATAAGGAGGTTGCACAGAAGAAGCCGGCGGTAATCACCAGTTGAGCAACAATAATAAGCATTAGATTAAGATCGATTGACTCACGACGAGTAAGCGCTTGTTCTAGCCCAATCCAGCTAGCAAAAAGCTCAGGAGTGAATACATTCATCATTAACCAGGAAACCGTCAGGCCTATAGCCACAGTAACCCAAGGTGCCCACTGGGGCGTTCTTTTGATAAAAAGGCCAAATATTAAGGGAATGAGCAGGGGAACTTGAATCATGGTAGACACGTTCATCATTAGCTCAAATAAACTCAGCTCTTTTAATGATTTGAAGAACAGTGCAACAGCAATGACTAAGATACCACTAATAAAGCTGACCAAACGGCTAACGTTCAACAGGTGCTTGTCTGATACTTGTTTCTGTTTTTTCAGTAATAACGGCTGGTATAAGCTTCGAACAAAAATTCCCGCATTTTTGTTAAGCGCTGAGTCCATAGATGACATCGAGGCAGCAAATAGACCAGCGAGTAATAAACCTACGGTACCCAGCGGCATGGCATTTCGGGTAAACACAAGGTACACCGCATCGCCCGCTTTGTTACCCAGCTCTGGATAGGCGGTAGCTGCATCAGGATAAAGAATGGCCGATGCCCAAGGGGGGATGAACCATACAATACTGCCCACACCCATTAAGACCATGGCCAGCAATGCCGCTTTACGTGCGTTTATGGTGTCTTTTGCGTTTAAAAACCGAAACGAGTCGTTTAGGTTCATGATGGTGATGAGTTGCTTTGCCAAAAAGAAAACAAAGGTACCAACAAGCAATAGGCCGTAGTTCATGTCGGGGCCCATCACAAAATCGACGGGGAAATCGGTTACCAGTGCAACAGGCCCACCTACTTTTACGAGGGCTACAATGGCGCAGGCTATTGAGATAATTGCCACAATGAGGGTTTGTACAAAATCAGACGCTACCACGCCCCATGCACCAGACAATACCGATACAAACAGCACGGTAAGACCGGTGGCAATAATGGTAATACTAATATCAGTATCAAATACGGCGCTAGAGAAAACACCAAGCGCGTTTAACCACACGCCAGCGTTTATCATACTTAATACAATCAGTGCCCATGAGAAGAATTGCTCATTCTGGCTTCCGAAGCGACGTTTAATACCTTCAGTAGGGGTGTCCACACGCATTTGCCTAAAGCGCGCCGAAAAATAGAGCCAGCCACAGAAATAAGCAAAGGTATTAGCGAAGAATACTAGGCTTATAGCAAAGCCATCACTAAAGGCTTTCCCTGCTGCGCCCGTAAAGGTCCAGGCAGAAAACTGTGCCATAAAAGCCGTTGAGCCTACCATCCACCATAACATTCTACCGCCACCACGAAAGTAATCGCTGGTGGAGTTTTTCGCCATCGATTTAAATGCAAAACCGATCCCGAGGATCAGGCAGAAGTACCCTGCAATAACCAGATATTCATACACCATGGGACACCCTTTTATTACAGTTGGCTAACGTCTATCCAATTATCGTTTCGACGAATAAGATCGATGAGTTGCTGGTATTGCGCGCCTTCTTTAAAGGTTTGATAAGGCAAAATATTTTCACCTTTCACATCGTTCACTAATTCGCGAATTAAATAGCGCCAATTGCGTTCGGTGTCACCTTCGCCTTCGGGCGTATTGTCTATGATGTCTTGCGGTAGCGGCAGCTCAGTCCATTGTTTATTTTCGTCATAGTAATAAAGGGGGCCACAGGCGTAATGACCTTTAATGTAGATAGCACCTTTGCTACCGTAAACAACAATATGGTCTTCGTTAAAACGTGGTTGTAAACCGCCATGTTTGAACAACACAGAGACAGGCTTTGCTGCGAGTTCACTGCTTAACTGTGCAAGTACGGTGTACGACCACTCTACATTCGAGTCGCCCCATTTGAGGGTTGGGTCGGAAAGGTCGCTAGGTATAAAGTCGCGGCGCTTCTTGAAATTATGTACCCCTTCAACAATAGGGGCTTTACCCAAATCATCCCGAACTTCGCCCATAATGGATAATATTTCTTCGCCCACAATAGAGGTTACAATTGAAAGCTTATGGGTAAAGTTGTTATTTAAGCGCCCGCCACCGTCTTCTTTGCGGTGAGACCAGCCAAAGGGAATGTCACGTTCTAAATTGAAATGAGAAATGCACTCTACTTCTAGTGGCTCACCAATCATTCCTTGCTCCACTAAACGTTTGGCATGAATGACGTGTGGCATATAGCGAAAGCTTGAAGCAAACGCAGTTTTAACCCCTTTCTCTTTAGCCAATTCATACAGCTTTTTAGCTGAATCACCGGTGGTAGAAAGTGGTTTGTCACTGAATACATGGCAGCCAAATTCAATAGCTTGAATAATGGGCGTTTCGTGGGCGCCGCCGGGGGTGGCAATAGAGACAATGTCTGGCTTGCAGTCTTTAAGTGCTTGTTGCCAGTCAGTGCTGAAGTAAGGAATTGAAAGCTCTTTCGCTACACTTTCCACTACGCTAGGGGTTCTCCCCACTATGCCAACTACCTCTGCACCTGCATACCTAAACGCTTCTGCATGTCCTTGGCCTGCAAATCCAGTACCTTGAATTAATACCTTGATAGGGTTACTCATATTCTTTCCTTTGTCGTATCTGTTGTTGCAGCGCAATATCTCATTACCAGTTCCACACCGTACCGTCTTCTAAACGGCTCACGGGTAAATAAGAGCGTTTGTAGGGGTATTTTTGCGCTGCAGATTCATCAAAATCTACGCCCAAACCGGGTGCGTCTAAAATGGCAACCGTACCGTTTTTAACTTCATAGCGATGGGGGAATATTTCGTTAAGTTGCTCATTTCCAAACCCAACAAATTCCTGAATGCCAAAGTTAGGCGCCCAAATATTCAAATGCATATGGGCAGCAAAGCATATTGGAGATAAATCTGGTGCCCCGTGAGGCGCGGTTTTCACGTTGTAGATATTGGCAAAGTCGGCAATACGACGCAGACCGGTTATACCGCCAGCATGGGTAGCAGCTGCACGTATATAATCAATAAGCTGATCTTGAATCAGGTTTTTGCATTCCCAGATGGTGTTGTAGGTTTCACCAATGGCCAGTGGGGTAGTGGTGTGATGCCTAATCACCTTATAGTTTTCTTGGTTTTCAGCCACTGAAGCGTCTTCAAGAAATAACAGGTTATAAGGTTCTAATAGTTTACCCAGTCGCGCAGATTCAATAGGCGTTAATCGGCTATGCACATCGTGAAGTAAATGAACGTTGTTGCCTAAGCGAGCACGAGCTTGCTTGAAAAGGTCTTCCACCATAGTAAAGTATTTTTGTGTAGACCAAGGTTCTTCTGGGGGAAGCGGGCGGTTGCCTTGTAATTCAAAGTAATCTTTCTTATCACCAAGCACGCCGTAGGTCACCTCTAATCCAGGAACTGCGGCTTGCAAACGTACGGCTTTAAATCCCGCATCAATATGCGCTTGCGCTTTATCAATAGTGTCTTCAATAGTGTCGCCACTAGCGTGTGCATACAAGGTAACTGCCGTACGGCTTTTTCCACCCAGTAATTGATAAACGGGCATATTAGCGGCTTTGCCTTTTATATCCCACAGTGCCATATCAATTGCCGCAATGGCGGCCATATTTATGGGGCCTTTACGCCAATAAACGCCTTTATAAAGATATTGCCAAATATCCTCTATGTCATGTGCATCGCGGCCAATTAAACATGGTGCAATATGCTCTTCAAGGCAGGTGACTACCGCCATTTCTCTGCCATTTAACGTTGCATCGCCTATACCGTAAATACCGCTATCTGTCATGACTTTTACGGTAACGAAATTGCGTCCCGGGCTGCATACAAATACCTTAATTTCTTCAATCTTCACCAGTCTTCCCTCTGCTTTAAATGAAAGAATAAAACGTTTTAGTAAAACGTTTTAGTTGACTAAAGCTAGCATACGAACGCATAATGTCAACAAGTTGTTAACAATGGTGCGATAAGCTACAGGTTTTTCGCAGAAGCTATGCAAAAAGTGAAATTGGCGGATGTGGCGCGCTTAGCCAAAGTGTCGAACAGTACAGTATCTCAGTACATTAATGGGCGTTTCGACTATATGTCGAAGGAAACCGAGCTTCGAGTTCGGGCGGCTATTAAAGAATTAAATTATACGCCTAACCGCTTTGCTCAAGGCTTAAAAACTACCAAAACCAAGACAATAGGGGTGATTGTTCGGGATATTACCGGTTTTGATACCAGCCGAACCATTCGCGGTGTGGACGACTTCTGTAAAAAAGAGAATTATAACGCACTCATCTACAACACGGATTTTGATCCCGAGGTAGAAGCCAAATCGTTAGAGGCGTTATTTCAGTTGCAAGTAGACGGAATAATTATCGCCTCATCAGGTAAAAACAATGGCCTTATTGAAGAGTATATTCATAAGGGCTTGCCTATAGTACACGTGCAATTAGAACATGACGGCAGCGAGAAGAACCTTGTTTTATCTGATTACCGCAAAGCCGCTTTTGATGCGACAGACTATTTAATCAAATTAGGGCATGAACGAATTTGCTTTGTGACGCAGGAATACCAGAACGTTAAATCGAGGAATGAGCGTTATTTAGGTTACACCGATGCACTCGAAAAGCATGGTATTCAATACAATGAAGCGTTAGTGCAGTACTGGCAACGAGAAACAGGGTTTGAACACTCGCCAAAGGCAATTCTTCAATCAGATGCTGCGCCTACGGCGTTTTTTACTCAGCATCTCGCTATTACTACCGAACTTTTAGCGCACTTAAACCAAGAAGGGGTAAGTGTGCCTGACGATGTTTCTTTGTTAGGTTTTGATGATGTTCCCATGACGGAGTTTTTTAAAGTACCGGTTACGGTAGTAAAGCAAGAGCCTTACATTATCGGAAAGGAAGCTGCCCAGCTTCTTCTTGAATTAATAGAAGATAAAGACAGGCATTCACAAAAAATTATGATTTCTTGTTCAGTAACGCAAAGAGAATCTTGCGCTAGCCCGAAGAAAAAAGGGGGGCAGTAAACGCGAGAGGAATAGGTGAATTTTGCTGTGGGGCGTAGGGTTTACTTGATACTTAATGGCAAATAAAAAAGCGCTTTCAATATGATTAAAAGCGCTCTTGTTGCAAAATTTTATCTAGTTAGAAGCTACCGACTACGGTGACAGAGTCATTCGCTAAACTCTCATCCACAAAGCCAATAGTGTTTGGGTTATCAGCAACAAGTTGCAGCATTTCTTCTTGTGTAGATACCTCTTCAGGAGGCGTTCCTTGGCCAGTAAAAACTAATTTAGACCAAAATGCAGAATATTGGCTTTCTGACTTTCCTAATACGCCCGTGTTGAAGGCACCACGAACATCATTACCTTGCTCAAATGTCAAAGGAAGTGCTTTGCTACCGTCAGGAAATGCTTTCATTTTGCCAAGGTAGATTCTTTTCACCGCATCGGCGTCAATACCCGAATTATTTTTTGCACTAACGATAATTACGTTTGCTGCACTTACAGGAAGTGCACACATTAAACTAAGTAATAGGACCGCTTTCGCTTTCATTTTCATTATTCCTTAAAATACTAAATCTAAAGATACTGCTATTGCAGGGGGGCGATTGCTCTATCGTAAGGCGTTAGTCGATAGCGCCGTTGCGTCTGTGTCGTCGAATCCAGCTTGTATCCTGCTAGGCGCGATAATTACGTATTAATTCTTCGAACTTAGAATAGTATAAGTTCAGTATATTAGCAGTGAAAGTTTATGCAAAATGTTAAATCCTCCATACTGAACGTTAATGTGCCTACTTTTACCTTTTACCTTTAAAAAATAAACAAAGATGCAGACTTCCACTACGGCATACCCAGAATAAATACCTAAAACCGAATACCTCACATAATTACCTGAGTGTTATTATGGAGATATGAGCCTTAATACCATAATAGGTGAAGTTTTCGGGAACTTCCATTAATGACAAGCTAAGCGTGTGTCCAAGAAGTTTATGGATTGGTGTATTATCAATAATTAGCGCATGTGGAAAGGATAATTGTTGTTGCCACAGTTGTTTAAATTTAGCATCGCCAGGAACGAGTTGATTCATAAAATGGGCAGATATGGCTAAACCAAACAAAAAGGGGCCAGTTCGAACAGTGCAAATAGCCTGCGCGAAATGTAAAACCCCAATTTTTAAATACCGTAAAGGTGGTAAAGGAGCATTAGTAAAGTGTTTTAAGGAGCGTATTGTTGAAAACTATACCACCACACCTTGCCAATGCCCGGGCTGTGAGCAGCCCTTTGCTCGAGAAACTCTCGTGCGGGGCGCTCCTGCTTATAAAATAATTGGCGGAAAAGTGACTATGAAATAGTAAAACTCTCGTTATTTGCCAACGCTAGTTTCTATGGTTGGCACTACCGACATGCCCACCCGTAAATCTTCAATATGTTCTTGTGCCCCGTCTAAACCAATGCGTATGGGGAGGCGCTGAACAATCTTTGTGAAATTCCCTGTCGCATTGTGTGGGGCAACTGCAGAGTAACTGACATTACTTGCTGGTCCTAAACTGGCTACCTTACCCTTTAGGGTGATACCCGGTAAGGCATCGACTTCAACGTTTACAGTTTGGCCCGCTTTAATATGTGCCAATTGCGTTTCTCGGTAGTTTGCCGTGATATATAAAGTATTACTAGGGACGACTACCATCAAAGGTTCCCCTGTATTTATGAACTCACCAACCCGCGCTAGTTTCTTCCCAATGATACCGTCTATAGGGGCATAAACCTTTGTGTAGGACAGTTTAAGCGTTTGAGTGTCAAGATCTGCTTCGGCGAGTTCAAGCGCTGCTCGGGCCGCGTCCAAACTTGCTTCAAGTACCTGGGTTTGCTGCTGTGTAAAGGTTAATTCTGCTTTACTTTTCGCTACGTTAGCCTGAGCAATAGTAAGTTGAGCATCCGCTTGTTGTAGTGCTTGCTTACTACCTGAACCATCTTGAGCGAGGTTGCTGAAACGAGTTTGATTCGCTTTTGCTAAGGCCAGCGCGGCTTTACTCGCTTCATATGTTGCCTCTGCTTGTTCAATCTTTGTGTGTTGTTGAGATAATTTCGCTTTAATACTCGCGAGGTTCGCATTAGCACTATGGGCTTTCGCTTTGCTAGCGGCAACGGCTAGCTTAACATCATCATCTTCAATTAAAACCATTAGGTCACCTTGTTTGACCTGCTGATTTTCCTCGACTAAAACGGCTTTAACCGTCCCTGATAACTTTGCACCCACCGAACTGAAGTCGGCTTCTATATAAGCGTCGTTTGTGGTTTGGAAGGTGCTGTTAGATTCTGGTTCATTTAAATAAACTACAGTGCCTACTGCTAAGACGACAAGTACGCTAGCGATAGTCAATTTGATAGGGCGGGGTAATGCCATAATTTGTTATCCTTGCTAAAAATGATTAATTGGTTACAGGTGAGCTGGGCGCTGGCACGTGAGTCATACTGAGCACTATGGGGATCAGCAGGCATGCAAGCACACCAAATAGACGGTAAATATCGGCTATTGATAGCGTAAGCGATTGCTGAGCGAAAATGTGTGACAACTCTGCAGGGTTCAGTATGGGTAAATATGAACTTGATGTTGACGCGTGCCCGATAAGCGTATCTGTATGCAAACTGCCGCGCTGCGTCAAAAGGTGGCCTACTAATGCGCCGCCTAACAATGTTCCTAATACCCGCAACGTATTGATAATACCTGAGAAGTAAGGGCCTTCGTGTGGTTGAACCACGCTTGTCATCAGAAACAGCATAGACACCACCGCCATAGGTTGCCCAATGGCTTGCAAAATTTGCGTTACTAAAAATTGATCACGGTTCCAGCTGCTGGTAATACCGGCACCTATGAAACACGCGATACCAATAGTTAATAAACCTATTGCGAACACAACACGCGCATCAACCCACTTTTTATATAGCAGTATGGCTACCACAGAACCCAACACTAGCTGAGGCAGGGCGATGATCAGTGCAAGTTGAGACGATTGGAGTACTCGATAATCTTGTACTGCAGTTAAAAAGTTCATGGGTAGTACCGTCGCTGACATGAACACAATTAATAATAGGGTAAAGATGAGCGATCCTAATCCTAAATTTCTGCGTCCGAGTAGTCGCAAACTTATAAAAGGAGTAGGGTGGTACCACTCGGTAATAAGATAAAGAGTGAGCAATGCGCCCCCATTTATTAATGCTAGGGTGATTAAGGTGGAATTGAACCAGTCTAAACGTTCCCCTTGTGTAAGAGCGATAGTTAGCAGCGCCATGCCAATTACACCTAAGCCCATGCCTAGCCAATTCCCTTCTTTAAATCGCCCATACTTGGTAGCTTCCTTCGGAGCCCCCCAACGTACCAACGCAATAGCCACAAAACACAGCGGGATAACTTGCCAATATATAAGGCGCCAATTGTTTACCTCATCAGTCCATTGTCCGGTTAACCAAATAGCAATATTAGGCGAAAATGTCGCTGTCATGGCGTATAGCGCTAGCCCATGCAAACGTATATGCAGCGGCAATGCTTTTAACGCCATCATCATCAATAGTGGAACAAGAGCCCCACTGGCTACGCCTTGAACGAACCTGAGCGCGATAACCAGTGATAAGTCATTGACGAAGGGCAAGGTAAGCGCAATCGATGCGATAATTAACACCATGTAGGTGTGAAAACGACGAACCGAAAAGGTAATGGCAAACCATGTCGCAAAGGGGGTAATGAGTATTTCCCCGGCTAAATAGCTGGTAGTTATCCATGAGCTACCATCTACACCAAAGCCGAGCGCGCCACGCACATCCACTAGCCCCAAGGTGCCAACTCTGTTGTTAAGACCAGCCATCATCGCACTGATAAATATACCCAGTAACGCTGCGAGAATTTTGGTGGGTGGTAAAGCTGGTTTACTCATCGCTCACCTCTACTGCGTTCCAGCCACCGCCCAACGATTTATATAAAGACACCAAGCTTAAGCTTGTGCTGGTCACACTTTCACTAAGTGCAAGTTGGCTATCGAGTAAATTGCGCTGTGCGGTTAGTACATCAAGATAGTTTCCCGCACCTTGTTCAAAACGGCGTTCTGCAAAGTGAAGCGCCTGTTGATAGCCATGATAGGCTTTTTCAAGGGCGTCATGATGGCTTCGCATTGACGCTAATCCATCGAGGGCATTGTCTACTTCGTGCCACGCATTTAATACGGTTTTTCGGTAGGCGATAGCCGCACTTTTTTGCGCTTCCTCAGTTAGCTTTAAGCGTTGTTCGAGCTTCCCACCCTGAAAAATAGGCAAGTAAATGGCAGGGCCCACACTAAAAAACTGGCATCCCATGTGGCTAAGTCGCCACTTTCAAATGACTCGAACCCCGTGCGGCCAACTAAGGTAATGCGCGGATAGAAGTTAGCTTGTGCTACCCCAATATCAGCAGTGGCCTTATGAAGCTTAGCTTGGGCAGAGAGCACATCAGGGCGTTGTTGCGCTAACTCACTGGGTATGCCAATGGGAATGGTATTAGGTAGCGAAGGTTGGGGCATGGCATAATAAGCAGTGCATCGAGTGCGTGCGGCGATTCGCCAAGCAAGATAGCAATACTGTTCATTTGCGCTTCCACCGTGGCTAGCTGAGCCTCTGCCATCGACATATCATAGCGCGTAGCAAAACCATTGTTAGCTTGGTTACCAACCAGTTTTAGTTTATGCGCTGCAATAGCTTTATTGTGTTGCACGATCTGTAATTGGCTTTGCGTACCTCTAAGTTGTAGATATTGGTGGGCAACTTCGGCCATCAAGCTAACCTTAAAGGCTTCTCGGTCTAGAAGTGTTGCCTCTAACTCAGCCATAGCACCTTCTTCGGCACGCTTGATATGACCCCACAAGTCGATTTCCCAGCTTGCATCGAAGCCTGTTTGCCAGTAGTTGTTTCCACTGTCTTTAGCGCCAAGCGCTGCAAATTTACTATTGTCACTAATATCTTCACGGGTGTAATCACCAAAAAAAGATACTTGGGGCAGTTTATTGGCCTTGGTTATTCCTAAGCGTGCTCGGCTTTGCTCAATGCGACTCGCGGTAAGTTGTAAATCCAGATTGGCGTGCTCAGCTCGCTCGGCAAGTTCAGTCAGGATAGGGTCATTAAAATGCGACCACCATGAAGAGGAAATCATGGTATTAGAGACATTATATTGCTGAACGTAGTCTCTATTATTCTCTATATCCGTTATTGAATAAGCTTCTTCAGGAATAGTAAAGTTTGGACCTACTGTGCAACCAGCAAGAAGCGCAATGCCTACAGAAAGAGTCAGACTTTTAAGCCTAGGGGCTGTTTTGAAGTAGTGGGTGCGCATAACAATAGAATCTCTTGGTTATTACAAATCATAAAATCGAACCGAACTTATCGGTACAGTTTGAGGTCGTAAGAAAATCGACTCACTAGTTAATAGTGAATCGATTTTCAGGTAATTCGTGGTCTTTTAAACTTAGTGTTATTAATTCTCAGACAAATTCTTGGGAAGAGAATAATATTGAACTGTACCGCTCAGTTCGGTACTATAAGGTTGAATTGAAGATTTGTCAATAACGTTTAGGGTTGGGTAGTGCACAATGACGATAGCAAATGAACAAGAAAACGTAGCACAAGCGCTTGGTAAGACACTAGGCGCAAAGGCCCTCACGGTTTTACAAGCGGCAAGAAAGGTATTTTTAGCCCATGGATTTTCTAATGCTACCACTGACATGATTCAGCGAGAAGCGGGAGTATCTAAGTCTACGGTTTACGCGCATTTTGCCAACAAAGAAACCCTTTTCAGTGCGGTTGTACAGACCGAATGCTTTTCCACCTCGACTAGTATGCGTACCATTCGATATAAACCCGGACAGTTACGTGACGTGTTACACGAGGTGGCTAACGTGTACTTGAATGTTGTTCTATCTAAATCAGGGGCAGCATTAGCGCGTATGGTAATTGCAGAGGTAGAGCGTTTTCCGAATTTAGGTAAGATTTTCTATGAATCTGGCCCGCGAGCGAGCATTAAGGTTGTCGCAAATATTATGGGTTCAGCGAATGAAGCAGGGGATCTTGAGCTCGGGTCATTAACGAGTGAAGAAGCAGCAAGGATATTTATTGGTTCAGTGAGAAGTGAGTTACAACTCTATTATTTAACTCACCCAGATGATATGCCTACAAAGGCTCAAAAAGATCAGTGGATCACGTTTATTGTCGATACCTTTACGCGAGCTTACGGAAAGGCCGCTTAGTGTAGAACGAAGATTCATACCTCCTGTTGTACTTAGTAATACGTGCAACAGGGGGCGTATGATTTTACCTATTGAATCTGCTGATTATTTACATTGCCGCTTGTAACTTGCTGTACAGCGTATCTTTGAGTACTGCGCGGTCATGCTTCATTTGATGCAGAGTTTCGTCGCTGGTTGGCCCGCCTTTTAGCTCCAGCTTGCGGATTTCTTCATCTAACCCGTTGTATTGTTTAGTCTCGCTGGCAAACGTACTGTCGCTTTCTACAAGTTTTTCAATAACGGCTTTGTATTCTGGAAAGTCAGATTGTAACGAGTGGTTTTCACCTAACATAATATGCTCCTAAATTTTTTGTTCACTAAAATGTTTCAAGTAGTATTAGTTAATATCTTGTACGGCAACAACGAGATCATTCCAATTACGTTGATTTTCCATATCGTATTCCATTCCTTTAATGTCTGCTTCGTTAAATCGTTTAACGGCAGGGGTTTTACTGGTTGCTTGATATAGCCAGTAAGCTTCTGCACGTAACGCTTCATCTATAGGTTTATCGATAGATTCATATACAGCTTGTTTGCAGGCATTAATCGATTCTGCGGGAAACAGCGCAATGCGTTTGGCAAGGGCATCTACATATGGGCCTATTTCATCAGGCTCCAGCGCTTTATTAATGGTGCCGTAAGCTTCGGCTTCATCGGCGCTAAAATCACGGGCACTTAAAATTATTTCTAGAGCTCGGCCAAGGCCTGTTTGACGAGCCATCCGAGATGCGCCACCACCACAAGGCAGTATTCCCATGCCTACTTCCATCTGCATTAACTTGTATTTGCCGCGAGCGGCGAAACGCATATCGCAAGCTAGAGCAAATTCATGACCACCACCTCGGGCAAACCCTTCTAATTTCGCGATTGTGGCCTGTGGCAATTTACTAATACGCTCTAATACCACTTGAAGGTCGAGCAATTTCACATCGCTGCGAGCTACCGCTTCGGTTGACATATCTTTTAGAAGGTTAGTGTCATAGTGACAAACCCAAATTTCCGGATTAGCTGATTGGAACACTACAACCTTGACGGTGCGATCGCGCTCTAGGCGCATAGCAAGACCCATTAGGTCTTCTAGCATTTCTTGGCCCTGAACATTAACGGGGCCGAAATCGAAAGTGACGGTAAGTATTGCACCGTCTTGCTTTGCGGTAAAAGTGGTATAGCCGTTATACGCCATGATAGTTTCCTCTGATTGCTTTAATTGTTAATTCATTTTTTAGTTGTGGTTAACTTGCCAATAAGAGATTAACAGCGATGGACGGGCTTAATAATCGGTAAACCTGTGGATACAGTTTATGCATTTTATTGAAGATAGGAGTTGGCGTAAGCGGTGAATTCCCGCTACATCTTGAAGTTATGAGAAAGGAATAGGAGGCGGAATACGTGTATAACACGCTGAATGCACTAACTATTAGGCTGGACATCTCTCGTAACAATTTCTAAAAAAATTTGCGACTAGTCAGGTTGCGCGCCTCGATAAACCTGATTATGCTCCCCCGCGATTATACATGGGGCAATGCTCCGGCTTCAGGAACTCAGTTCCCTCTCTACATGGAATTATAATATATGAGACGAATCATAACGTTGTTTAGTTGTGTTTTGGCGCTGTTAACGACTCAAGTGTTAGCAAAAGACGTTGAATACCGCTTACCATCTTCCGTAACGCCAACCTTTCAAGACATTCATTTAAACCTGGATCCCGACGCACCACACTACTCTGGTTCTACTCGTATAAACGTCACAGTTAATACGGTAACCAAAAGAGTAGGCTTTTATCAGCAAGATCTTGCGATCACTCACGCCGAGCTTATTCAAAACGAGCGTGCAATAGCACTTAATGTTGAAGAAGGCGAGTACAACATTAATTGGGGTATGGCTGATGCTGACATTGCACCAGGCAAATACACCCTTGTAATCGACTTCGAAGGCAAGGTGAATACCTCATCTGATGGTATGTATTTATCTCGTTTTGAAGAAACAAACTACCTATTTACGCAGTTTGAAGATATGCATGCACGTAAAGCATTTCCTAGCTTCGACGAGCCCGCTTTTAAAATAGCGTACCAAATGACAATCACAGCGCCTGAAAAACAAGTGGTGGTATCGAATACGCCGGTTGAGAGCCGCGATGTTAGCGAAGGCATGCAAACGGTTAAGTTTGAAAAAACCAAACCTATGCCAACCTACTTAATTGCTTATACCGTAGGGCCGTTTGATAGCGCAGAGTTAGAAGGCTTGTCGGTACCTGGTAAAATCTACGTGCCTAAAGGCTATGCAGATAAAACAAAATTTGTGGTGAAACATACCCCTGAAATTTTAGCCACGCTAGAAGACTTTTTCGATATTAAATACCCTTACAAAAAACTCGATTTTGTTGCAGTGCCTAACTTTACGCACGGTGCGATGGAAAACGTAGGGCTAATTACTTATCGCGACAGCTTATTATTATTAGAAGACGAGCCGGGTTTAACAGAACGTAAAGGCCCGCTTAACGTTATTGCACATGAATTGGCACACCAATGGTTTGGTAACTTAGTTACCATGGCGTGGTGGGACGATTTATGGCTAAACGAAGCGTTTGCCTCGTGGGCTGCCAGCTATACCATGATGGAGCTGTACCCAGAGCTTAATTTTGCCGATCGTATCGTGCAAGAATCTGCGTTCGGTGCCGATGCTAGCCCTACCGTTAAACCGGTGAAAAAAGTGGTTCGTACCCAGCCTGATGTAATGGATGGCTTGGGGCTTAACTACTCAAAAGGCGAGTCTATTTTGCAAATGATAGAGTCGTTAATTGGTACTGAGAAGTTCCGTGAAGGTGTACGTAACTATATGAACACCCATGCATGGGGCAATACGGTTGCTGACGACTTATGGGCTGCTCTTGATGGTGTATCAGACATTAATTTAAGTGCCATGATGAAAGCCTATTTAGAACAGCCTGCTTACCCACTTATTTCTATAGACGATAACGGCACTATTACGCAGGAACGTTTTCATTACGCAGGCGCAACCGTAGAAGCACAAACTTGGGCTGTTCCACTTAAACTTACTTACAAAGTAAATGGCAAGATAAAGCAAGAAGTGGTGTTTATCGATAAAGCCAAAACCACATTGCCTCAACTTGCTGAAGCTGACTGGGTTTTCCCTAACGACAACGCAACAGGCTATTTCCGCTGGGCAATTACAAGTAAGCAACTTGCTAACTTACTTAGCGATTTAAATGTGCTTAATAACCGCGAAAAGAAAAATGTGTTGTATAACATGCAAGCATTACTTAACGCGGGCAAGGTAAGTATTGATAGCATAATGCCAGTATTAACTGCATTGGCGAAAGACAACGACCCTGTTGTTAAACGTGCCGCGGTAGGCGTTTTGGGTGAGTTTGACTACTTAATTAACGACGACAATAGAGCGAACTATGCTGCGTTGTTGAACCAAGAGTACTTACCTTTATTAAATGAGCTTACCCTTGAGCAAACTAGTGGCGAAGCGGAGAGTGTTATTAGCCTACGTAATCAGCTTTATAGCCTGCTCGGAAACAGAGCAAACAACGAAGCACTGATTAAAAAGAGTGAATTGATAGCCAAGCAATATATTAAAGATAGCAGTGCAGTTCCTGCGGGTATTGCTGACACCGCGATAGGTATCACCACGAAGTATACTGAAGATGATCTCTACGATACGTTGGTGGCCGCATTCAAAGAAGCGCAACTACCCAATGTTAAACGTACCTTGCTTTATTCCATGCGCTACACTGATGAAGCCACGGCAAACAAAATGCTAGATTTAGCATTAACCGATGATATTACGCCAGCCAACACGCTTTACATGTTGGTAAGAGTATCGCGTAATTTAGAGCTCAAAACTGCCTTGTATAAATGGTTAGACAAGAACCTTGATGCCTTGATTGCAAAGATGCCTGATTACCATGTATCTCGTATGCCTGAGTTTGTATCTACTACCTGTAGTGCCGAAAACTTAGATATGGCTAAAGCGTTTTACACGCCAATCAAAGATAAGCATGAAGGTATGGCGCGTAGTTTCGACATTATGTTGGATGAGTCGAACCAATGCTTGCGCTTAAAAGCGACATATCAAGAAGACTTTAATAAATTCTTAGCCAAATATGGAAACTAAACATAAGAATTAATTAATATCTTTATAAATCAACAGTATTACTGTGATTAATCGTAAGCTGTCTCTTATACA
>NZ_PYHU01000019.1:0-2415 GCF_003989595.1 Alteromonas sp. KS69
CGGGGCATTGAGAGCAAAACGATGTCGGTTACGCCGGATGAATATCTGGTGGCGGGTGAAGATTATGAGCTACTTGTTGCGGGCGTGTGTGATGTAGCGGGTAATGAAGTTGCTGAGTATCGCATGGACTTCACAGCCGATAGTAGCGGCAGTGTTGATACTGCCTACCCAAGAATAAGCAGTGTTACACCGACAAACAATACATCAGATGTATCAGTTAACACAGCGATTGTGGTGACCTTTAACGAAGCAGTCGATGCACTAAACATTAATGATGCAGTGCGAGTTCAGGTGAATGGCCAAAGTGGTTATGTAGCGGGTGACTATCAGGTAGAAGGCAGCGTGGTGACGTTTACGCCAAGTGAGCCATTACCGGGTAGTACACAAATCAGAACAAGTATTTACTACGTCAAAGATAGAGTTGGAAATAGTGCATGTTGTTGGAATTATTACTTCACAACAGAAGACGAGCTTGATACTACGGCACCAACCGTAAGCAGTATCAGTCCGGCAGACGGAGCCATGGATATAGGAGTAGGTACGCCAATCGTACTAAGCTTCAATGAATCGTTAAATGCAGCTACGGTCAACAGTAATCACTTCAAGTTATATTCAGAGGGCAGCATTATTACGCCGAGCGTTTACCGCTCTGCAGACAGTAAAACAATCACCTTGCGTGGCACCTGGCCAGCCGGAAAGTCACTGTCAGTAATCGTCACGGACGATGTGCAGGACTTAAGCGGTAATGCAATGGCGGATTATGTCAGCCTATTTAGCACAGCAGTGGTAGATAATGACAACGGTAGGCCAAGTGTCTCACGCCTATACCCGAACAGTGGTGCCAATAATGTACCGAGTGTTGGCAGTATAGTGATGTACACCTCAGAGCCAATGGATGAAAGTTCCTTACATGATGCTTTCCATGTAGCGGAAAACGGTGTACTGGTAGAGGGACAGATTACGCTGTCAGCATCAGGTCAGGCAATCGAATTCACACCGGATGAAGCCTTTGTAGAAGGTGCACTCGTTCATGTTTATCTGGATAGCACAGCGCGTGATGATTCAGGTAATGCGATGAACCATTATCAAGGTCAGTTCCGCATGGCGACAACTACGGCAACAGCAGGGGTGCGACCAACGCCTAATGCTTATCTGCCAAGTAACGGTTTAACCAATGTGTCGCTAAATCCGAGCATGCGTATCGTTTATAACCAAGATATGGATGAGACTACCATTACTGATGAATTCATTGTGATGCGCAACAATGATGGCAGTGCCTTTCCGGCTACGATAAGTCTGGCAGATGATTTACGTACAGTGGAAATCACGCCGCAATCACTCTTATCGGCTGACAGTTACTATTATGTGAGTCTGTCAAGTAACATTCTGGATACAGATGGTGACCGTCAGTACTGGAGTCGCAGTTATGGCTTCACCACAGGTGAAGTAGCGGTAGAAGACTTGCAGGCCCCACGAGTAACTGCGATGAGTCCGGCAACGGGAATGGAAAACGTGGCATTGAATCCGCGTTATCACGTGCACTTTGATGAAGCGATTAACCCATACAGCTTCGAACGCATAGCAGATATGAGTATCTCGTACAGTGCAAGTAATACCGAAGTGTTGTACCACCGTTACTCACCATTATCAGAGAGTACGGAACACACAGAAACAATTACACAGGTAGAAGACTTGTCGGGCAATAAAGTTGTTTCACACAGTGAAACCTTTACAACCGGAACAGGACCAGACCTGACCAGTCCGAATTACAGTACTTATTTACCCTACTCGAACAGTACAGTTGCAGTAAATAGTAGTGTGATCTGGGTAATGAACGAGGTTGTTGATCCACTCACGGTGAACAGCAGCACCGTATATGTACGAGATGTAAACAATGGTTCGGTTCATGTCGCGGGTAGTGCCAGTATTGGTCAGGATGGCAAGACAATAACTTGGGTACCAGACAATGTACTGACAGCAGGTCGACGGTTTAATGCACGGCTCGGCGGTGTGGCGGACATCAGTGGTAATACAAACTCATCAGATAGCTTCTACTTCTATACCAGTTTGGAAGAAGATACAGCAGCACCAGTTGTAACAGGCACATCAGTGCACGAAGGCTTAACCGACGTGGCGGTAAATGCCCGAGTGAGAGTGAAGTTTAGTGAAACGATAAGTCATTTATCACTGGGTGGCATTACCCTGACTCATAACGGTGAGCAGATTGCGGTAAATCGTGCACTGGATAGCTCACATGCGCTGGTCACGCTCACCCCGGTGACCCTGCTTCCGGCGGGTGAGACGCTAAGCTTGAATGTAAGCGGTGTGAAAGACCTGGCAGATAACGTGCAGGTAGAAGACATCAATATCAACTTCACAACAGAGCTGGGTATCGATACACAAACAGGGTCATTG